>CAMDGL010000229.1 GCA_945897845.1 Chitinophaga pinensis
TATCTGGATGAAGCCAATTCAGGCCTGAACATGGACAAGGTGATTTTTAGTGCCGAATAATATTGATATTGCACAAGAAATAACAGCAAACAAATTCTAAACCAATGGAAATGGCTAATAATAAAATCAAGTTTACCTTATTTTTAATCTTTTGGTGTCAGCTACAAACTATTGCTCAACCTGTTGAAAGTGTCCGGTCGATGCCAATTTTACCAAAGGACATAAAGATAAGTTACCCCAAAAGTAACCCATTAAAAGATGCACTTCAGCCTGTTCCTGAAAGTGCAATATTTAAGATGGAAGGCTTTTACCTCTGGGATCCTTCAGTCATTAAAGTCGGAGACATGTATCATTTGTTCTGCTCAAGATGGCCAAAAGACAAAGAAATGATTGGTTGGCAGAAAAGTCATGTTATTCGGGCAACTTCCAAATCGCTTTTTGGTCCTTATCAATTTCAGGAAGTTGTTTTACATCCTTCCAATCATCCCTGGGCTACTCAAGGAATTCATAACCCCAAAATCACCAAAGTTGGCAACAAATACCTGCTTTATCATCTGGGTATTCCACAGTGGAAAACAGGATTTGCCTTTGCCAGCTCAATTGAAGGTCCGTGGACTCCGGTTCCTCATCCGGTAATCGGTACAAACAATCCGGCGTTGCTTATCCGACCCGATGGCAGCGCTTATGCGGTTGGAAAGTTCAAGCCGAAAGTTACCCGTGATGGCAGGTGGGATGCGAATATGCAGGCTTTTGAAGCAACAAATTACAATGGACCTTATAAATTACTTCAGGATACTTTGAACCGACTGCCAGGCAATTTTGAATTGGAAGATCCGACGATCTGGTGGGCCAACAAGCAGTATAATGTGATTTGTACCGACTGGGAAGCCAAAGTTACCGGAGTTCAAAAATCGGTGATTTATTATACTTCGAAAGACGGTATCAATTATGAATTATATTCTCAGATTCCGGCATGGTCGCAAACAGAGCCTGTCCCAATGCAAAACGGAAAAACATTGAATGTTAAAGGTATTGAAAGGCCACAGGTTTATGTCAACGATAAAGGCAAGTTAGTTGCCCTGCTGGCCTCTATTTATCCTGCTGAAGGTGGTCCGACTTATATCATCATCAGACCGGTAAAGAATTTTGTCCCTAAAAATTAAATCTAATTAGGAGTAAATCAGGTTTACTAGCTTTCATTGAACGCAAAAAAATTGCAACTTTCAGGAAAATATAAAATAACCTTTTCTAAAGACTAAGACTATGTTTCCACGAGCCATCCTTATCCTGACCGCATTTGTATTTCTTTTATCTCCGGTTCAGGCACAAAAGAACTTCGACCCGAAAACAGTTGATCGAGCCACTGAAAACGGCAAGCAGGCCAGCGAAGGTTTTGTGCGAAGTATTCGTTTTGTGAATGGTTGGCTTCAGCATACCGATCCGGCCACAGGATTGATCCCAACCAATCTGGATAAGGCCATAGATATTTGGGAGCCACACAATTCTGCCGCCGACAACTGGGCGTTTATGGTCTTGACCACTTATCTGCTCGATCAGGACTTGTACAAGGGCAAGATGCTCGATATGCTCAACACCGAGCGCAAATTAACGTCCAGAGTTAAATCTCTTCCCGATACATATTCGTTTTCGAAGAAAGGTTTTAATACCGAAAAACCGGATATGAACTGGGTAATTTTTGGTTCGGCCGAATACATGAAAGACGGTATTCTTCCGCTCTGCGAATACATCGGCGCATCGCCCTGGCGCGACCGGATGGCCGAAATGTTAAAAGATATGCCCGCATATTATACTATTTTTAAGGACATTGATGAGTTGGGAGGTTACAAAGTAGCTTCGGAAGAAGTGAACGGCGACATGTTGCAAACGCTTGTGCGCAATTACTGGATGACCGGAAAGAAAGAATTTCTGGACTGGGCCACGTTAATCGGAGATTATTACATGTTGGGCGGACGCGATCTGGACAAATTGAAATACTTGCGGCTGCGAGATCACGGCTGCGAAATCATTGGCGGACTGAGCGAATTGTACGTGACGCTAAGTTTTGTGAATCCGGAGAAGAAGAAACTGTATCAGGAACCGCTGCATCGCCTGCTCGACCGTGTTTTGGAGGTTGGTCGCAATGCGGATGGACTTTTTTACAATGCAGTGAATGCGCAAACAGGCGAAGTGGCCGACAAGGGAATTTCGGATAACTGGGGCTATATTTATGACGCTTTTTATTCGGTTTACCTCATTGATCATACCGAAAAGTACCGGGAGGGCTTTTTGTCGATGCTAAAAAACCTGAACGAAAAATACCGCAATTTTGCCTGGGAAGGCAAAAGTCACGATGGATATGCCGATGCTATAGAAGGTGGAATCAACCTGTACAACCGCGAACTAAATACCGATTTAAAAGCCTGGATCGACAGTGAAATGAAGGTGATGTTTGCCATGCAACGCGAAGATGGCATTATTGGCGGCTGGCATGGCGATGGTAATTTTGCCCGCACCGCCATCATGTACAGTCTGATGAAAACACAGGGAGCAACAGTCTCTCCCTGGAGGAGTGATGTTGTACTCGGAGCAGAAAAGACCGGAGATCAGATTTGTTGGGTCATGACAGCCGAAAAGGATTGGGAAGGAAAATTGAAGTTCGACGCTCAACGGCATAAAGTGAACATGGGTTTGCCCATCGATTATCCACGCATCAATCAGTTTCCTGAATGGTTCACCGTTCAGAAAGGAAAGAACTATTCGGTAGCTTCTTCCAATAAAAAAATTTCAGGCAAATATGCGGGAGAAAAATTACTTGAAGGAATACCGGTAAAACTGAAGGCCGGAGAAAAACTATTCATTTCGGTTCAATAAATTGCAACTCTAATTCTCGAAAAATATGAAAATTAAAACATATCAATTCGGCTTACTTGCCCTGCTTTTTGCATTTGTATCATGTGATCCGGCGCCTAAAACCAAACCCGGATTTGTGGAAGAAAATATCCAGTTTGCCGCAGCTCAGGAAAAACTTCAGGTTGATGCCATCGAACAATCGGGCAAAGTATTGAATCCGCGAACTGTGGTCAACGGAAAAGTAAAATACATACCGATGGAAGACTGGACCAGTGGCTTTTACCCTTCCACCATGTGGTACATGTTTGAACTGACCGGCGATTCGATCTGGAAAACCTATGCCCGGAAATACACAGAAGCCATCGACTCGGTGAAATACCTAACCTGGCACCACGATGTGGGCTTTATGATTCAGTGCAGTTTCGGGAACGGATTCAGGCTGGGAGAACAAGCTTATAAAGAGGTGATTCTTGAAGCTGCCAAATCCTTGTCGACCCGCTTTCGTCCGGTGGCTGGAGTTTTTCAGTCGTGGAATGTGGATAAAGGCTGGCAAAGCGAACGCGGCTGGGAATGTCCGGTAATTATCGACAACATGATGAACCTCGAATTGCTGTTCAATGCGACCCGACTTTCGGGCGATTCGTCGTTTTATAAACTGGGGGTGAGTCATGCCGATCAGACCATCAAAAACCATTACCGGCCAGATTACAGCTGCTATCATGTGGTAGATTACAGTCTTGCAGATGGATCAGTTCGCAACAAACACACTGCACAGGGTTATGCGCACGAATCAGCTTGGGCACGCGGACAGGCCTGGGGAATTTACGGATTTACGGTGGCCTACCGCGAAACCCACGATCAGAAATATTTGCAGCAGGCTCAGAAAGCTTTTAACTTTTTGATTAACCACAAGAACTTTCCGGCAGATTTTGTTCCTTACTGGGATTTCGATGCTCCAAAAATTCCGGACGAACCGCGCGACGCCTCAGCAGCAGCCATAATTGCTTCGGCATTGTATGAACTTTCGACCTTCGAAAACGGCGAATTTTACAAGGGTTGGGCCGATAAAATGATGAGCAGTCTGGCTAGTCCTGCCTATCGCGCCAAACTTGGTGAGAATGGTAATTTTCTGCTAATGCACTCGGTTGGTAGTATTCCGCATGGCGCCGAAATAGATGTTCCGGTCAACTATGCCGACTATTATTTTCTGGAAGCTTTACTTCGGAAAAAGAATCTGGAAGAAAGGAAGTAGTGAAATGAAATATAATTGTGACCCCTTTGCCAGCAATGGCAAGGGGGTTTTCGTTTTCAGGGCAACTCCAAATTTTGATCAGTAAGTATTTTCCCGACGTGCAAATATGGCATCATCTCATTTTGCCAGTTTCACATTTTCCCTACTTTTACAAAATTACAGGCACGAAATGGGTTCGTTCCCGACAGGGTTGTTCCAGGCTATTGCCAACATCTGTTTCCCCGGGAAGATCGGATGATTGATTTCATGAACCTTGAATCCGGCGACGAATTCGTATCAAAGATCATTGAAAAAACTTACTGGCATCCATTGAAAAAAAAATAGAAACTATTTGATTGAAAGGAATTTGAAGTAGGCTGAAATTACCCGATATAGCCAGAAAAATCATAAAGGTATTTAGCGTCCAGAAAATTAACTATCTTTTTGTCCAGAGTCCAAAGTAAAGAATTAGTTTCAATGGTTGCATAGATCAGGCAGGCATCTATAAGACCAATTCCTTTAGAAATAAGTTTGTTTTCAAATGAGTACATTCCGGCTTTTTCAAATAAATTCCCTAATTCGATTTTTGGAACGTATTGAATATGCTCTCTGATAAAATTGACCTCATTTTTATTTAATGCACCCTGTAAAATTTCACCAATAACCGGATCAATTATTTTAATATTCAACATATTTAATTGAGCCTGTACTTCCATAAAATAAGGATCATTTCTTTTGAAGTATTCAAACCAAACCGATGAATCCAAGATGATATTCATTACTGTCTGTTTAAATCTCTTATTTCTTCAGCAGAAAATTTAAATTGCAAAGGATTTTTTTTTATTGCTTCTCCCATTGCCTTTAACTTCTCAAGAGAAATATATGAATTTAGAGCAATGATCATTGCTTCAGTAATGTTTCTGGCATTTGATAAGGTTTGTGTTTCTTTTACCAGTTCATCAGGTATTATCGCTGTGACTTTCATAACTTTTAAATTTGAGTTATGCAAATATACGATACGCCATCGTATGATTAAAAAATATTTCTGCTTTTTTTATACCAATTATTCTGAGGGTCACATTTTCCCTACTTTTACAAAAAAAGTATTCTCATGAAAAACCGTATTCTACTATTTAGTCTGATTCTTGTTCTTGCAACAGGTATTTCCAAAGTTTTTGCCTGCACCAACCTGATTGTTACCAAAGGGGCCAGTTCCGATGGTTCGGTGATGATTACCTACGCAGCCGACTCGCACACGCGTTATGGCGCCATTGCCTTTTATCCGGCAGCAGATCACCAACCGGGCGATTTATGCGAGGTTTTCCACTACGAAAACGGCAGGTTGCTGGGTACCATTCCTGAAGTGACACATACTTATTCAGTCGTTCAGTTTATGAACGAACATCAGGTGGCCATTGGTGAAACGACATGGGGCGGACTTGATTCTCTGAACAAGCAACCCGGCGCAATTCTGGATTACGGCTCGCTGATGCGCATTGGATTGCAACGCTCGAAAACAGCCCGGGAAATGATTAAAATAATGACCGAGCTGGTCGCTCAATATGGTTATGCAACCAGTGGCGAATCTTTCTCCATTTCGGATGCCAGCGAAGCATGGATCATGGAATTAATCGGCAAAGGCAAATATGAGAAAGGTGCAGTTTGGGTAGCACGTCTAATTCCTGATGGTTATGTGAGCGGACACGCCAATCAAGCACGGATCACAACTTTCCCTTTTCAGAAAACAAATAACTGGAATGACATGAATCAGACAGTTTACCATTCGCAGGATGTGATCAGCTTTGCCAAAAAACATGGATTTTACAAAGGAACCAATGAATCATTCAGCTTTTCGGATATTTACAATCCGCTCAGTTTTGGCGGTGCCCGTTTTTGCGATGCCAGAGTTTGGTCTTTTTTCAGGAAAATTAGCAAGGAAATACGCGACAATCAGGACTACACCAATTACGCGATGGGTAAATTCACCCGAAACATAAAACTTTCCGATCAAAGTCCGAACCCGAACGGATATGTTTCAAATCGATTGCCATTGTGGGTAAAACCCGATGCACCGGTTTCGCTTCATCAAGTGAAGGCAGCGATGCGCGACCATTATGAAGATACACCGCTTGATATGCGCAACGATCCGGGAGCCGGCCCGTTCAAATCGCCTTACCGATGGCGTCCGATGGAATTCGTTGTTGACAGTGCGATGTATCTCAACGAACGGGCCATTGCCACACAGCAAACAGGTTACAGCTTTGTGGCCCAATCGCGCGGCTGGCTTCCCGATCCTGTTGGAGGAATTTTCTGGTTTGGTGTTGACGATGCCGATGGCTGC
>CAMDGL010000230.1 GCA_945897845.1 Chitinophaga pinensis
CAAGTATCCGCTTTTCAGTTTCATCGAACCCGATCCGGAAGAGCTCATCGGCCTTTTTAAAGTCGAAAGTATTGAATTTTCTGGTTTCAGGAGGGTCGATTACAAAATCACATTTGGTAAGGCTTTCCCTCACATTCTGGCTCATGGCCAGACGAAAAGTACGTTCTGCAACTGCTTTTATTCCTGAAATATTTTCCTGTGATCCGTTGTGGTTCACATGTACGCCAATCAGAATCCGGCACTGATCGCGAATACAGTCAACCGGCAGGTTGTTAAGCAAACCGCCATCGACATAAGAATTTCCGTCGATTACCTGCGGTTCAAAAATGATTGGGATGGATGCCGAGGCCAGTACCCATTGAAATAGTTTTCCTTCGTGTTTTATTTCGGAATGACCACTGTTGAGGTTCACCACTGAACAATAGAATGGTTTTTTCAGACTTGAAAAATCATCCTTTTCAATATTTATTTCAAGGAGCGATAACACCTTTTTAATATCAATCAGTCCGTTTGATGGCAGTTGCCATTTAAACATCTTCACCATTTTGTTGGCCTTCACCAATTCCAGAATTTGCAAAGGTTCCATGCCCGAAGCATAAAAGACTCCCACCAGAGCTCCTGCGCTCGCTCCTGAAATTATTTCGGGCCGAATGCCATATTTATGAAGGGCTTCAAGCACACCAATGTGAACTATTCCCCTGGCTCCGCCTCCACTAAGTGCAATACCAAATTTATAGGGTTTCGGGTTTTGGTGCATTTGCTATGTATATTTTAACTGCACAAAGTTAAGGTGAATCGTTCACCTAATTGTTACACAACTTGTAAAAAATGTTACATGATTCACACCTTACGCACAACTTCGGATCTCTGGGCTCTATACGTTTCCTATGTGTAACTCTGATTTAAGAAAATTCTGCTTTCTTCTGGTATTTTTTTCATCGCCCTGACAGGGGTGGTATTTCAATAACCGTGGGTGAAAACCCACGGAAAAGAATAATATGCACTCCCTCAGCCCCAAAGTGGGCTGAACAAGGCTTTTTACAGTTCAACCACTTCGTGGCTGAGGTTTCGTGTTCTTGGTTCCGTCCCGATTTAGCATCGGGACAGTTATTCAGATTTTGCCACTTCGTGGCACAACAAATTGCATTAATGAACTCACACCAAACTTTATGTAGCTTTTTTGCACTATTTGAATAATACTCATCTTTTTTTCAAAGAATTATAATTTCTTCGATTTTCCCGGCAACTTCCAGGCCTGCATTCCGGCCAACATCGTTGAAAATTATCTTTCCGGTTTTCCGGTCAGTCAGTTTTACCTCCACAAGGGCATTCATACTTTCTTCAATCCGGCCATCCATCAATCCCAATATAGGCGATGCCAGTGCTGTTGCAGCTTCACGCCGTACAAATATTTCGAGCCGATGGTTTTTATTTTCCATTACCAATTCAACTTTTTCGGTATCGATAATTGACTTGCGCAACTTGCTCTGATTGTAGGTGGTAAACTGTATGAGCCGGTCGCCCAGCCAGATACCCGCAATAAAACCCACAAAGGAATATGCCATGTAAGGAATTTTTGCCACCGAAACCTTGACTGAAAACCCGGGTTGACTAAAATGGTTGGTTTGCAGCCAGACGTATGCACTCGGAAACGATTGGCCCCAGTCTTTTTCTATGTAACCGCGTCCGTTGTCAAAGTTCAGAATTTCGCCATCAACTTCAAGCTCACCTTTTATTGAATGATCCATGCTGACAATGCCATGGTAACATTCCATGAAAGGGAGAAAAGTATAGGGACCCATTATTCCCGGTGAATACCAGGGATTTGGCCACGGAACAGTATCCGAAAACTCCAGGTTTCCTTTTAGTCGCGGCATGTTTAATTGAATGCCGTTTCGCGAAAAGTGATTATCGTGAATTGCAATATTAAACGTATCCGGAGAGGGCACAAACAATTCACGATTAAATTTATGGTATTGGGCCGTTTGTTTTTTGCCATTAAGTACCTGAATAAAGGCATGGCTTTTACTCTGATCATCCATTGCAATTCCGGGAATAATGGCAAATGCTTTGGTTTCGGCCTGGTTCACCACTTTAAAATACCAACCTTCAAAATAACTTCGTTTTCGCGTCCATCCCTGAAATTGTTCAGGATGAAAAATAGCGCGTATTTTATTTCTTATCATAAACAGTCGTATAAAAGGTTAACAGGTAAAACTCTCAATCAGGAAAAGCAATGAACAACATGTTCGTTTCAACGAAAGTTTGTAATATTGCAAGCTTATAAATAAACACATTTTTGACAGAAGAAACCTGCATTTTCTAAGGAGTTTTATACAATATTATTCCGAATTGGCAGTTTATCCTAAAGTCATTCAAAATTCAGCTATTGGGAAAACGGTTTTCATATCGCATTTTTTTCGTTGTGGTGTTGTTAATTCTGGCAGGTTGTTCAACTGAAAAAAATACAGTTGTATCGCGTGCTTATAACAATGTTACGGCTCATTACAATGTGTATTTCAACGGAAAGGAAAGCCTTCGCACAGGTGTTGACAAGATCGACAAATCGGTGGAAGATGACTTTTCAAAAGTCTTGCTAATCTATAAATCGAGTAATCCAACCACTGCCACTGCCGCTACATCCGAAATGGACAATGCAGTGATGAAAGGCTCAAAACTGATACAGTCGCATTCGATCACAAAAAAACCAAAACGCAGAAAGAACAGGAGCAAATCCTACCTCAAATTTGCCAGTCAGGAAGAATTCAATAACTGGGTTGATGATGCTTATATCCTGATGGGAAAAGCCTATTACTACCAGCACAATTATGCGGCAGCCATCGAGAATTTCTCTTATGTAGTGCGTAAATTCGAAGATGATCCGAACAAACACGTTGCAAATATCTGGCTGATTCGTTGTTATACTGAACTTGAACGCTATGTTGAAGCTTATGAATTGATTCAGTTATTGCAAACCGACGAAAACTTTCCGCGGAAACTTGACGGAGAACTGGCAGCGGTTACCTCAGATTATTATGCCAAGCAACTTCAATATACCGAAGGAATTCCTTTCCTCTCGATTTCAGTAAAACAAGCCGACAAAAAGCAGGACCGCCTGCGCTATAAATATATTTTGGCCCAGTGGTATCAGGAAACAGGCAATACCGAAAAGGCATCGCAGACCTTCAGGGAAGTTACCCGGATGAATCCGCCATACATCATGGCTTTCAACGCACACATCAGCGCAGCCGGAACTTTTACCGGAACCGGTGATGCTGAAAAGCTAAAAAAAGAACTGCGGAAAATGCTTCGCGATAAAAAGAACCTTGAATTCCGCGATCAGATATATTTTGCTATTGGCAATATTTCGATGAAGGAAGGGAAACGCGAACTTGCAATTGAAGAATATACAAAATCAGCTTCTTTAAGTTCCACGAACCTCTATCAGCGGGCGCTTTCGTGTCTTACTCTGGCGCAAATATATTTCGACGACCTGAACTACAAAAATTCGCAGAGCTATTACGACAGCGCCATGGTGGTGATCGATGAAAAATATCCGAATTACCAGCAAATATCCGATCGCCACCGCAGCCTCACCCGACTGACTGACAACATTTACACCGTTGAACGTGAAGATAGTTTACAGCGCATCGCCCTGATGGACGAGCCTTCAAGAAATAACCTGATTGATAAATGGATCAAAGAAGCCACGGAAAGAGAGGCCAAAGCCAAGACTGACGAAGCAGCTCAATTGATGGACAGAAGTTATTTCAGGCAAAATGAAAGCCGGTTTGGTTTGAGCCAGCAACAGGAAGGCGCCGGATGGTACTTTTACAGCCCAACTACTGTTGCTTACGGAAAGGTTGAATTCGAGCGACTTTGGGGAAAACGAAAACTCGAAGACGGCTGGCGGAGAGCTGACAAACGAAGCGTCATTGACGATCAACAGGCGGAAGAAGACCAGGATTCGCTGATGGCAGAAGGAGCAGCGGTAAAAAAAGTAACCGATGCGAAAACCCGCGAATTCTATACACAAAATCTGCCGGTGAACGATTCGCTGATGAATGTTTCGCACAACAACATCCGAAATGCGCTTTTTAATGCCGGACGAATTTTCAAAATCGATTTCTCCGATTTCCCGCGTTCATCGGAGTCGTTCGAAAGTCTTAACAAGCGTTATCCTGAAAATATTTACACTTTGTCATCCTATTTCGAATTGTGGGATTTGTACAATAAAATGGGCAATCAGGAAAAATCTGACTACTATAAAAATCTGATCACCGATCAATATCCCGATTCAAAACATGCCAAATATTTGCTGAACCCGAATTATTTCATCGAGCTTGAAGCAAAAGCCGACAGTATTAACCGGTTGTACCAAAAAGCATTTCTTGAATTCAAAAACGGGCAATATTTACAGGCTGGCAATATTACAGATCAAATTATGACCATGCAACCCGACAGTGCACTGGTACCAAAAATACAATTCCTCAAAACTGTGGCCAACGGAACCCAGACCAACTGGGAAGCCTTCGGAAAGATGCTCAGCGATTACGTTACAGCCTATCCGAAAGCTGAACCGAAACCTTTGGCCGAACAAATCCTGAAATTGATCCAGGACAGCACGCTCACAAATTATCAACATCTGGTAGATATCGGATACCTGAGCGATCAAATCAAAAATAGTGAACTGATGCCGGGGAACGACAAAGGTGTTGACCAGTTCGAAGGCAAATTTTCGTACGACGATGACTTGCTCCATTATTTTGTGATCGCATATCCGAAAAGTGCCAACATTGACCTGAACCGCCTGAAATTCGACATTGCCAATTACAACATCGACCATTATACAAAATTCGATTTCGATATTGAAACACAAACACTGAACAACAATAGTTCGCTGTTGATTGTCCGTTCGCTGAACGACAAAGAACAGGGTTTGATCTATTTCAGGTCGATCATTAAGAAGCGGGAAGTTTTTGAAGCCCTCAAAAATATCAAATACATCAACTTCGTGGCTTCGTCAACCAATTTCCGCGAAATCACCTCCGACAAGGATTACGTTGAATACCTTAAGTTTTTCGTGCTGAATTACAGCAAATTCATTTCCAGCGATTTTACCGACGAGATTTTGCCTGAACCGGAAGAATTAATGGCAAAAGCCAGGGCTGAAGAAGAGTTGAAAGAAAAAGGATCGTTTGTAACCATCTCCTCTGCTGCTTCAGGAAGTGATTTGTATTCCAATGAAGAAACCGGACTTCAGAATTATGTGATTGCAGTAAATGCACCCGAATTTAACCTCAAACCAGTGGTAGCGGCATTTGGAACACACAACAGGGATGAATACCGTCAGGCTGGTCTGGCCATCGATGAAAAACAAATGGCCGAATACAAGTTGATGATTGTCCGCCCGTTTAAAACCAAGAACGAAGCAATCAGTTATTTCACAAAAGCGGTTGCAAACCGTAAATTGTACCGAAGTCTCGACACATTGGGCTACCGCAATTTTATTATTACCGATGCCAACCTGAAAAAACTTACAGAAACACGAAGAATCAACGATTACCTGGACTTTTTCAAGACAAAATACATTGGGGCTGAAACGGATGCAAGCGCCCAAAATCAGCAGCAACCTGCATACAACGGACCGTATAAACAAAACATTCAGGGAGTACAATCCTTCTTCCTGGTTGTTCCAAAAGAAGAAGTCAATCCTGAAAAACTTTCCGAATCGATCAGGCAGTTCAACGCTAAAAATTATCCGCAGCAGACATTGAAGGTTACCAGCCCAATGCTCGACGATTTCAGGATAATAATAAAGGTGGAAGGACTGTCTTCAAAACAATCAGCGCTTGAATATCTTCGGGCTATAGCCAAAGATCAACAGGTTTTTGGACCACTCGAAAATGCCAATTACCGTAATTTTATCATTTCTCCTGAAAACGAACCAATTTTCATACTGAGCAAGAACATTTTAACCTACATGGACTTCTATAAACAATTCTACCTGAATCAGTAAATGTTCCCTCTATAACGTTTTGCATGGGGAAAATGAAGCAAGCATTTTCAGGTGCAGAGCACCGTTGATATTTGTAGTATATATATGCAATACACACAAAAGGTGCAGAGCACCGAAATATAGGTACATATTATTTGGAGCATTACGGTGCGCTGCACCTCGGGACTATACATCATTTCAGATTTCTACAAATATTACGCAACGATGTAGCTTACCCATATAAAAGATTTCAACCCGTAAAAGAACTGGAATCATTTATTTTAAATCCCCTAAACAAAGTAAAAACAAAGGAGATAAACATCAAATCGGATCAATAATAAATACAATGTCTTAAAAAACCTTATTTTTAAAGAAAAAA
>CAMDGL010000231.1 GCA_945897845.1 Chitinophaga pinensis
CACTCTTCAAAAGTGGGAAGTTTCCGACCGAGCGCATCGGTTACTACCCAATCGTCCACATTGAGGTTTCGAATTTGATTCTTAATATTTTCCTGAGTGAAACCAGCAAATCCAAACAGGATCAGAAATAAAAACAGAGTGGTTTTCATGTGTTTATAATTTGTTTTTTAATTGCCACAAGGAACTCGCCAATCCCGAGTACTTGGGATTCTCCTGTGTGAGAAGTGATTCTCATGGCTCGTTTCATACGACTTATTTACTGATTGTCAGATGTAAATTGATATATTCCGGAGCCAATTTCCAGATTCAGGTAGCCTTCGCTGAAACCTTTTAGTTTCAAGTCCGGATTGTTTGCTACGGCCCGGCCATTTTCCAAAACCTTATCCTGACCGGTTGCCGGAATAAATACATTGGCGATCGTATTTACAGGCACCGAAATTTGCAGGGTGATTTGGGTTCCTTCCTTTTTCCACGATGAAACGATTTCTCCGTTGATGGAATGATAAGTGGCTTTCGTGTAATTGATTCCCTCTTTGGCAATTTCAGGTTTAATGGTAAACGTGCGGTATCCGGCCTGACCGACTTTTATTCCGGCCATATTGCCAAACATCCACTCATTGACCGAACCAAAAGCATAATGGTTGAACGAGTTCATTCCGGCATTATTGGTAAAACCTTCTCCTTTAATGTAGCTGTTCCAGCGTTCCCAAATCGTGTTGGCACCATTAACCACCTCGAAACCCCAAGAAGGATATTCTTCGCTCAACAGTAATTTATACGCTTCATCGCTGTGACCAGTGGCCGAAAGTGAAGGAAGCAATGGCTTCACACCCAAAAAGCCGGTTGACAGTTTACCATCATTGCCAGCTATCAATTCTTTGATGTAGTTCCCAGCAATGTTTTCCATTTCAGGGGTCAGCATTTTCATATAAATAGCATTGGCATAAGCAGTTTGGGTATGACCATCAAAACCAAGCGCGCCATCAATATACCCTTCGCCATTGCCATAAGCTGCAGCATCAGTTCGGAATCGTCCGTCCCCATCGGTATAATGAGTAGCAAAAGCTTGTTTGGCTTTCGCAAAGACGTTTCCGAAATATTCGGCATCCGCTTTCTCGTCAATCGCCAAAGCCATTTCCTGCATCAGCGAAGCGCAATAGGCGAAATAGATGGAGGCCAGCAAATCGGGAGGTGTTTTTTTGCCTACAGAAAGCCAGTCGCCATAACCACCTTTGGGCGAAATATCTTCGAAACTGCGCTCTTTATAAACATATTCGCCTTTGCTTTTTTCTTCCATAAATTTCAGATAGGCTACCATGTTGGGCCAGAACTGACGGATCATTCTGGTGTCGCCGTAAGTTTTGTAAATGGTGTAGGGACAAACAATTCCAGCCTCCGACCAACCGGGCGAATAGGTATCGGTAATGCGGACATTGGGTGCTGGAGCGTACAACGGATAGGTATTATCTGCACGTTGCGCATCATTCAGATCGACCAGCCATTTGTTGAAGAATGCCGAAATATCGTTGTTAAAGGTGGCCGATTGCACGTAAGCCTGGGCATCGCCCGTCCAGCCTAAACGCTCATCGCGTTGCGGACAGTCGGTCGGAACATCGAAATAATTGGAACGTTGTGTCCAGACGATGTTGTGGTACAATTGATTGACCATTTTGCTGTCGGTTTCGAATGAACCAACTTCGGGCGTTGCCGAAGTCAGCACAATACCGGTAATGGCATCGGTGGTTGGTTCGGTGCGAAATCCGGATACTTCAACATACTGGAACCCATGGTAGGTAAACCGCGGCGTCCAGGTTTCCCCTTCCGGACTGCCTTTCAGGATATACGTATCGGTTGCACGGGCTTTCCGGAGGTTTTCAATCATGATGTCGCCGTTGGGAAATAACATTTCGCCAAATTTCATCGTGATCACATCTCCCTTGTTTCCTTTGACCTTCAGGCGAACATTCCCTGCAAAATTTTGTCCCAGGTCAAAGATGTATTTTCCACCCGGCCTGACTGTTACTGCTTTTGCTTTCAGTTCCTGAAAAACCTGAATTGGGTTTCCGGGATAACTCTCTAATTTGCGTTCAGCTTTATCCGGATAAACGCTGCTGTTTTTCCATACCGAATCATCAAAACCCGGACTGCTCCAATGATCAAATTCAAGATTGGCATCGTAGGTCTCTCCGTTCAGGATATCGGCTTCAAGGATCGGTCCGTGATTGGTTTTCCAGCTTTGATCAGTCGCAATCAACTCTTTTTCACCCGTTGCATATTCAATTTCGATCTGCGCTTTCAGCAACGGAACATCGCCATAAAAATTCCGGACTACCGGATTTCCAATCAACAGGGCATAACCCAGGTAACCGGCATACCAGCCATCCGCCAAAATTGCCCCGAAAGCATTTTTGCCTTCACTCACATTGGAAGTAATATCGTAGGTTTGGTAATACACCCTTTTGTTGTAGTCGGTCCATCCCGGGGTGAAATAATCGTTTCCGATTCGTTTTCCGTTGATCTGAAACTCATACAAACCTAGTGAAGTAACGAACAAACGGGCACTTTTCACTCCGGGTTTCAATTCGGTTTCTTTTCTGAAAAATGGTGACGGTGGCAAATGATAGGTTTTACCTTTGCCCAAAGCAGTAAGGTCGTTTCCGATCCATTCGGCCTGCCAGTCGGCTTTATTCAGCAAACCCATTTCCCATTTGGCAACAGAACTCCACGCTCCTGTATTTCCGTTTTTGTCCCAGCTACGGACTTTCCAGAAACAATCCGTTCGTGATTGCAATAGTTTTCCGGCATATTCCAACTGGTTGGTTGTGTTTCCACTTACCTTTTCTGAATCCCAGAGATCGGCTTTGCCAGCTTCAAGCAATTCAGGCGAAGTGGCTACCAAAATCTGATAAGCAGTTTGAACTTGTCCCCTGACTTCTGAGGTCAATTCCCAGCTTAACCTGGGATTCTCGGCATCGACTACCGGATCAATTTTGTATTCTGTCCGGAGATTCACTGGGGTTAAATCTGAAGCAGAATTGGTACAGGATGCAATTGTAAAACCTGCAATTACCATGAAATAAAGGAATCGCACATTAAGTTTGAAAGTCATCATTCGTTTAGTTTTAGAATCTGCAATTTAGACTAAAACCAAACGATACGCTTTCAATAATGAACCAATGAGTTTTAAAATTGTCCCGAAAAGAATGAAATCATATCAATTACTTAATTCTTCCCGCCAACAATTTCGCCTTTGTACTGAACTTCCGTCCAATCCTTAATCCCGATTTAGATGTTATCACTACACCATGCAAAGCAGGCAACTAATAAAACGTCAGAATTTCACCTGGTTCGATCACAATTGTTTCAGGAACTTTAGATTTTTGATTGCTGTGATAGGAACTAGTTCGCTCCATACCTTTGAATTTGCCTGTATCCCACAGTATATCAAATTCTACTGGCCTTATGGTAGGATTAAGGACAACCACAGTTTTGCTTTTTTTATCAGCATAAGCAGTAACAAGCAATGGTGCGGATTCCTGGAGCACTTCGACTCTCTTCATACCTTTTCTTATGTGACGACTAAATGCACCAAAAGTCCTAAGCTGAAATCCCGATGCAACAGGCTGCATATCATTGCTATGGTCCAAGGTAAACAAAGTACGTGTGGCAGCAAATGAAGGCTGGGTATAATCGAGCAAAGTCCAGCAATACATGATGGCAATGGCGTTCAACTGAGCCATGTTTTTATGGTATAACATTGCATACGAAAAGGAAATTTTGTAGGCATCAGTTTGAAGAAATTGTGCATTTATGCATATCTCTGTGGAAATGAAAGGCTTTTCCCCAACCAGATTATTGAAATCCGCTATCCTCTTGTCATAATCATCCGGTGAGAATATTGAACCCTGGTAATCATAGAGATTGGTAGCTGCAAAGTCCAGCTTTTCCCATACTCCCGGGTATTGCTGGAAACTCCTGACAGCACTTATTCCATCTTTCAAAGTTCCCGGATTATGCGCATGAATTTTAACATCCTTGAATCCATTGGCATCCAATTGTTGGCGCAAGATTATGGTCATATCACGCCAGATTTCAGGGGTCTGCCTTACCTCATTCTGAATCCCTACAATTTCTGGTGCTTTCCCTGTTTTTTTCACAGAAGTCCTGCAATAGTTAACCATCGACTCAGCATATTTCAGACTATTGAGTTTTCCATCTTCATACATGAATGCAGGAAGTGTCCAAAACTCAAATATATCCATCCCACCCAAAGCCCTTATTTTTTTTACATACTCAAAATCAGTCAATTCCCCGTTAGGAAAGTTATCTCCATAATAATGTGGAACCAAATAGGCAGGATCGTCCCAGTTGCTATAATCGGACTTAAGACGGGCACTCGCAGGATACTCACGTTGGAGGAGCAGGTTGTATTCTTTAATTAGTTTCCACCAATTTTCTTTGCCTGCCTTGTTTAAAGTCCAATAGGCAGCAGGCGACAATATTCCACCAAATCCAAGTATTTCCTGGAATTTCCTTTCCGGATTAATTCTAATATGAATTTTTTCTCCTTGTTGGGGCCGAAAGATAGTTCCAGCTATGATCCCTTTTCCTGCATATTTAAGCTGATGACGGGTAAAATCGAATAAACAGGGCAGTTGAACGATCAATTCATCGTTAACCTTCAATTTTACCAGCAAATTAGAATTTGATTCAAAACTAATCGCGGATATCTTACCAGAATATTTTGTCTTTGTCTCAATGAAATTCTTTTGCGGATACCGATCAACTTTTATCTTTCTCGTTTCAACATCAACCTCATTGAAGCCAAAAGAATCATAGTAACGTTGCGTAAGAACTATCTCTTCCCGATTGATTTTAATCGTTATACCACCTTTGGAGCCGGTAAAAATCCACTCAAAAATACCATCTTCGGGGGGTAAATCCTTAAACATAATGGTTCGGACAAAAAATGCCGGAAGCATTTCCTCCGGGTAAACAGCGGCATATTGATCTGCGCCTCCCCAAATTTTTATTTTTTCCGCTCCAATGGAGAAATCGGAAAATCCTTCAAATCCATCTCCGGCAACTATACTGTTTTCGCTCAGTTTGACCTCATTCACAATAACTATAGGCCAGCTTTGTTGACCTCTTGCAAAAAAAAACAGGAAACAGATAAGTACAGGAATCAGCAAGAATTTCATATTTTATAGATTTTTAAAATAGTTAATATTACTTGTTACCTATTATTCCGGAGATATCGATCATGTAAACTCTTCTTCCCTTTCCCTCGTGAGTAGATTCAAAAAACACCTTCTTTCCATCTCTTGAACTCCATGGATGCAAATCACATCGCCATTCCGGGTGGTTATAAACAGGCGGTGAATGGAATTTACCCAGTAAAATCTTTCGATTGGAAGGTACATGGTAAAGATATAAAGTTTGCAACCGTGCACTTGTTTCAGGATAAGTATCGTTTAAAATCCATTCATTTTTTGTTCCCGGCACATAGGTGCAGTGTCCGTTTCTGGGCATGAGCTCCTCTCCTATGACACCAAATTCATTTGACTTGTCCCTGAACAAATAGAAGCGCTCCTTCATCCCAACCGGTTGGGTGAACATGGTTACATGATTGTTGTCTCTCCAGATAAAATGAGATGTTTTTCCGGAGCTGTCAAGAACATACAAACCAGTACCATCCATATTTGCAGTAAACATCCGGGTATCGAAACTGCTATTTGGCTTTGTTTGCCAGCGATGAAGAAAGATAAAGCGTGATCCGTCAGGACTAATCAAAAGGTGGTTAAACCAATGGTAATACAACTGAAAATTTACACCTTCCATTGGAATACCAACAATTTGCGCCGGTGTTATCAACATTTTTGACTCACCTGATTGAAGATTGATACTGTAAATTCCAGTGTTGTCAGGTGCCTGAACATTCAATGTCTTATCTATTACGCCAACGTATCCATAACCGGGCCGTCGGATCTGTAGTCTGGCAAAATCAAGCCCAAGGGCAGTTTTCCCATCGGGTGAAAGGGTATAAACAGGCATTGAAAGTGTGCGAACCTTCATGGTTTTAATATTTACAATATGAGACACAAAATGATCTCCCTCCCTGTCATTCCAAATTACTTCCTCTGATGATCCGGGAACAAATTGCAGCATACACCCTTGTTGCCAGCCCCAGGCATTGGTTTCACCAAGCTTGGTCCAGCGGTTTCCCCTTTTTAAATC
>CAMDGL010000232.1 GCA_945897845.1 Chitinophaga pinensis
GGATTGGCTCAGAAATTATTCGACGACATGCGTTACATGAAACCTCAGGCCTGGCTCGACTGGCAACTGATGGAAGAGACCAATGATATCTGGTGTTTAATGCGTTGTAATTTCAATTCTCAGGAATATAAAGTCGTAAAGAATTTTTATGTGCGGATGCAGATTACCCGTTTCTTTAAACAAGGCTATTCGATCATTGAAACAGACAATGATGAAGTTCTGGCTGCCATCAATCCTGATAAAACAGAGTTGGTTGTGGCGGTAATAAACAAATCTGAACAAGCCAAATCTCTCAATTTGCAGTTGAAAGCATCTGTCAGCTATAAAAAGAACGTGAAAACCTACAGAACAAGCCAATCAGAAAATTGTACAAATGTTGATATTTATAAACCACTGGAACATGTCCTGATTTATTCGGCACCCGCACAATCCCTGACTACCTTTATTATCCCACTCAGGCATTGAACGAAAAGTTCAGCAATATAAGAAGCCAGATCAAAAATAATAACCATGTCACCGACTGAATTAGTTCACGAAATAAAATCGTACTGCACGGAAAATGCCGATACAGAAAGGGTTCTGAAGTCGCAACGTTATTTTAAGGAAGAGTTCATTGGCTACGGCCTGAATGCCCCGCAGATTTATTCCAAAGTAAAAGAGTTGCTGAAAAACAATGACTTTGATCTGCCAACTGTTTTGGAAGCTGCACCCGTTTTAATAGAAAGCAGGAAATTCGAGGAAATTACCTTTGCCTTGCTTGTACTCGACGGGCAATGGAAACAATTCACTCCTGAAACATTTCAGACCATTGGCAGCTGGTTTTCGTTCAGCATCAACAACTGGGCACATGCCGACACATTGGGGATGTTAATTTTACCCAAATTTCTGGATAAGAAGATTATCGAAATGAACGATTTCAGTCCGTGGCTTGATTCACCATTCAAATTTCAACGCAGATGCGTGCCGGTAACGCTGATCAAACACATCAAGAAAACCAGACAGGTAATGCCTTCCATAACATTCGTGGAAAAGTTGATGACCGATCCGGAGCGGGAAGTACATCAGGGAGTTGGCTGGTTCCTTCGCGAAGCATGGAAAATCAGTCCTGCCGAAGTGGAGCTTTTCCTCGAAAAATGGAAAGATACTGCGCCAAGACTGATATTTCAATACGCCTGCGAAAAAATGACTGCCGAAAATAAACTACGGTTCAGGCGAAAAAGATAAAATGCAACAAATTGCGTCCTTCTACTAATTACGCAGCGTAATTTGCCAATTCCCGGGCTTGTTTATTTTAATCCGGATGGTGCTGTTTATTATTCCTGCATTTGTTTTATTGATGCAGCTATATTGTATGTCGAAAGTGATTGGAAATACCGCATCGGCAAAAAGATTGCGCGAGTAATAGGTTTGCTGCGTGCATTGCCCGATGACCATAATCTGCGGGATAATGTATTTACTGAAAGGGTCCATGACCACAATCTCAACTTTGTCGCCTTCTCCAATATACATGACACTCGGATTAACACTGCCCGTTTTATTGGAAATTTCATAAGGCGCCACAAGAATTTTTCCTATATATTTTCCCTCTTTCCAATAGCCTTCAACAATGCTGTCGCCGTTAAGTTTTTTATAAGTTAAAGTGCCTTTCCCTGAAAAAAGGCCTTTCGAGAATTCACCCTGATATACATCTCCGTTGCTAAAGGTGTAAGTGCCTGTACTTTCGGGAAGTCCTTTGCTGAAGTGCCCGGTATAAGCATCCAATCCAATTGCAGTTCCAAGGCCATGAGCCAATCCTTTCTTTAATTCGCCTTCATATTTTCCAGCAAGTTCCTTCTTGAGCACAGGCCCGGTAAGTTCCTGACTGTATGTGTGAATGCTAATAAATACAATGATTACAACGTTTAAAATTGATTTCATGGTCAGCTTATTTCTTTAATCGTCACCGAACGAAACGCCCATTTTCCGGCCTTTCAATACCAATCCATGATCGTGATCAACAAGTCTCATTTTACCGCCAACTTCTTCGAGCAGTACTGTTGTCAGTTCATTCTTTATTAGCGCCACCATGGTTCCGAAATTTCCTTCGGCAATACATTCAGCAGCATAGGCACCATACCTTGTCGCCAGAATACGGTCCATTGGCGATGGACTTCCACCCCGCTGAGTATAACCTAAAACCGTTTCGCGTGCTTCAACATCAAGTTTCGATTGAATCGATTCGGCCAAATACCTTGCAGCCGACATGTTTTTCGGATGTTCAATACCTTCGGCAACCACCACGATAGTATAAGGCTTATTATTTTTGTAGCGTTGTTTTATTTTAGAGATAACCGATTTCATAGAATATTTGATTTCAGGTATCAGGATAATATCTCCCCCACCGGCCATTCCGGCATAAAGTGCAATCCATCCGGCATTGTGCCCCATTACCTCAACAATCATTACCCGTCCGTGAGAGTTGGCCGTACTGTGCAAACGGTCAACTGCTTCAGTGGCAATCAAAACTGCTGAGTCAAAACCGAAAGTCAAATCAGTTCCCCACACATCATTGTCAATGGTTTTAGGTATCCCAATTATATTTAATCCGATTTTCGATAACAAATGGGCCGTTTTCATGGTTCCGTTTCCACCGATGCAAACCAAAGCATCCAGTCCCAGATCGTGGTAGTTTTGTTTAATCAATTCCGGTTTATCATTGTCTTCTTCTGTCACAATTTTAAAAGGTTTTTCGCGCGAGGTTCCAATAATAGTTCCGCCGAGGGTTAAAATACCTGACAAATCCTTTTCCTTGAGTTCCACATATTGCTTATGAATCAGACCTGTATATCCAGACGAAAATCCAATCACTTCCATACCATATTCAACAATGGCTGTTTTTCCAACTCCCCTTATTGCAGCATTCAATCCCGGACAATCGCCACCGGCTGTTAAAATGCCTATCCTTTTTACTCTTTTATGACTCATAAATTATTTTTTATAATTGATTAAAAATAAGTTTCTTAATCCTCTGCAAAGCTACAAAAACCATTGAATTTCCATCCGCTTCGAATAGGCTATTTTTTCAGAACAAACCTTCCTGCAGGCTATTTTTTGCTGAAGTTTTATTAACTTTGTCGTCATCAACTGTAAACCACAAATAAATTATCAATAAACTAAAATTATTTTAAAATGAAAAAGATCTATTCATTTTTACTTGCAGGCACTTTCATTTTTGCCTTGGCTTCATGTCAGGGAGGACAGAAAAAAGCCGGCGAAAAATCAGCAAAAGACTCCACGGTAGTCGAAATTCCTCAAATGAACCAACTTAGCGCTGAAGAAGCCAATGCAGGATGGAAGCTTCTGTTCGATGGAACAACTTCAACTGGCTGGAGAGGTTACAACAAAACTGTATTCCCTTCAGGTTGGGAAGTTGTTGAAGGAACTTTGCATTGCATCGGCACAGGTACCGGCGAAGCGGGCGCAGAAAACGGTGGCGATATTCTTTACGATAAAAAATTCAAGAATTTTCAACTGAAACTGGAATGGAAAATTCAGGAAGGTGGAAACTCCGGTATTTTCTATTTAGGTCAGGAAGTTCCTGAATGGCCAATCTACAAAACTGCTCCTGAAATGCAGGTTCTTGACAATGAACGTCACCCGGATGCAATGTTGGGAAAAGACGGAAACCGTCAGGCAGGCTCATTGTACGACCTGATACCTGCAAAACCACAAAATGCAAAACCCGCAGGTGAATGGAACTCAATTGAAATCATTTGCTACAAAGGCACCGTTGTGCACAAACAAAATG
The DNA here is from genome assembly GCA_945897845.1 of Chitinophaga pinensis. GTDB lineage: Bacteria > Bacteroidota > Bacteroidia > Bacteroidales > Prolixibacteraceae > Aquipluma. Next base: position 3,788 of record CAMDGL010000232.1, read on the forward strand.
GCGAAACGGTTCTCGAATATCATTTATGGACTGACGATTGGAAAAAACTTGTTAAAGACAGCAAATTCCCTGAACTTAATCCAAATTGGGCTGACGTTGCCAAAGAAGGATTCATCGCGCTTCAGGACCATGGCGACAATGTATGGTACCGCAATGTGAAAATCAAAGAAATGGAATAATACAATTCATAAATATAAAAAAGCCTCCTGAAAAGGGGGCTTTTTTATTTTAAGGTATTTGAATTTATAATACCTTCCAAGGTATTTATAAAAGTACCCAACCAACCTGTAACTTGGAATTTGAAACTTGGGACCTGGAATTTGAAATTTGAAATTTGAAACTCTTTACGGCCGATAGCCCGATTGGTTCAGAATGCCTTGAAAATCGGTATTATCCATCAGATCCGCCAGATTAACTTCTTTGTTCTGATTCATGTACGAGCGTACAATCTGCCAGCCAAGCCAGGCTCCGGTTCGTGCAGGCGATTGCTCTGTAAATGCGGTAGTGTAAGGTCCATCGTCAATAAAACGTTTAATTGTCATCCGGTCGGTCGAAAACAGAAGCTTTTGTTCTGCAAGAAATGTCCACATCGATGATTCACTTTTCAGGCAATAATCAAGCTGCTTTTTTGTATATCCAATTTTCAATGTGTCATTCATTTCTGGCAACATTGCATCCATAAAATACAACATTTTTCCTTCGTAAATCATTTGACTGAGCAGGTTATTGGCATTGTCTGTTTTGGGCCATTCGGTTACCGCCCAGCCGTATAGTGCATCAGGCACCATCTTTTCCTGATGCATATTTCGTCGCTTGTAAGCGGGCAATCCCAATTGCTGGTAAAAAGGGCTGTCGGCTCCCAAATACTTATCCAGACTAATCCCGATAAGCATATTGGCAGTCACCACCGATTGGTTAAATCCTGAAATACAGGTATAAACTGCCGGAATTTGTTTCTCAGGGAAATAGTATCTATAATGCCTGAAGGCCATCTCAAGATCCTTCCGCAATTTTATAGTATCAATCTTTTCAGCCACATTTGTTTCAAGTTCCCTGATTAATGTATCCGATACAAACAAATAAAGCAGCTCAGGAAAATTTGCCTGTTCGGAACCACCTATTGAGATCATCCGGTAAGTAAAAAGGTCGAAAAACTCACCGTGCGAACTTTTTAAAACCGGTATTGCCGCCACCATTTGATCCTGTTTCAGCTTCAGTAAATCAACGTCAAGATGTTTGATCTTTACATCCACTGAAACAGACGAAACATTAATTTTCAGCGGATTACGCGTGCATGAAAAGAAGATAATTGTCAGGCACAAAAGCAAAAAGGTTCGTTTCATTCGGCATGTTTTCAGTAAATTACGCTGGATGAGCTTTTTTATTGTCATTTTAAATATAAAATTCGAGATTTGCAGCAAACAAAACTAAGTCATTCCTGCGTTATATTGGCAGACAATGAAACAGTTTTTCAAATTTTCAGCCATTTATACAAATAAATACGATGAACCGAATTATTTTATTTTCAGCATTATTAATCCTTTCAATAACAAGTTGGAGTCAGACGAGGTTAAAACTTTCATTTACCGGAAGTCCCTCCGTAAACTGGATGAGCACCAACAACCAGTTTGCTGACAAGGAAAAAATAATTTTGGGATATGATTTTGGATTAAGCGGAGATATTTTCTTTACCGAAAACGAGCGTTATTCTGTAATAACCGGTTTGCAAATATTAAATACCGGAGGCGCAATCACTTACCGCACCAATGCACCTTTTGACTTTTCCGGCGCAACCCTGCCATCGTCCACCCAAATCAGATATCGGCTGCGATATGTTGAAATACCGTTGGCCATCAAACTCAAAACCGATCAGTTTCGCCGTGTGCGGTACTGGGGACAGTTTGGACTTTCGTCGATGGTGAATATCGGAGCCAACGGCGACAGCAGCGATGGAACATTCAGAAAAGCAAATATCAACGATGAAGTTAACCTTTTCAACCTGGCCATGAACGTTGGGCTTGGGTTCGATTTTGATCTGGGAGGAAGCAATTCTGTAACTGCCGGATTGATTTTTCACAATGGATTGACGGATGTTACAACCCAAAATACCTTCAATGATAAAACCATTATCAATTCGCTGAAGATTAGGCTCGGACTGATATTTTAAGAAATAAATTATGAAAATAGCCATTGCCCAGCTCAATTATCACATCGGAAATTTTGAACTGAACACATCGAAAATCATTGATTGCATCAGCGAATCAAAAGCTGCCGGTGCCGATCTGATTGTTTTTTCAGAATTATCGGTAACAGGCTATTACCCGCACGATTTACTCGAACGAAAAGAATTCATTGAGCAGTCGTACCGGGCAATCGATCGGATTGCTGCCTGCTGTACTGGCATTGCCGCCATTGTTGGCGGGCCAAGTATCAATCCCGAACCTC
>CAMDGL010000233.1 GCA_945897845.1 Chitinophaga pinensis
TTGGTCGTGAATTGGCTGATCAAACCGTTTACCATGTTCGGCATTGGCTGGTTGTTCTTCTATATTATTTTCAAGACTTTTATTCCTGAAAATCTGGCCAAAGAATACCTTGCAGGAGCGGTGCTTTTGGGCGCGGCGCCCTGCACAGCCATGGTATTTGTATGGAGCCATCTCACCAAAGGAAATCCTGCTTACACACTGGTGCAGGTTGCCATCAACGATCTGATCATTCTGGTGGCTTTTATCCCAATTGTTACGCTGCTTTTAGGAATAACAGGAATTGCAATCCCGTGGGACACGCTCATCCTTTCGGTGGTGCTTTTTGTGGTAATCCCTTTGGTGTTGGCCATGATTACCCGCAGAACAATGGTCGCCAGAAAAGGACTCGACTATTTTGAAAAGGTATTTCTGAAGAAATTTACCGGCACAACCATTACCGGATTGTTACTGACACTCGTTATCATCTTTTCTTTTCAGGGCGATAAAATCCTGAAAAGTCCGTTCAATATCCTTTTAATCGCTGTTCCGCTGATCATTCAAACCTTTTTCATCTTTTTCATTGCTTATGAATGGGCTAAAAAATGGAAACTACCACACAACATAGCAGCTCCGGCAGCCATGATTGGAGCCAGCAACTTTTTTGAACTTTCGGTTGCGGTTGCAATCGTACTGTTTGGAATGGATTCAGGAGCCACATTGGTAACCGTTGTGGGTGTGCTGGTTGAAGTTCCGGTGATGCTCGCGTTGGTTAAGATTGCAAATGGAACACGCGAAAAGTTTGCCAATATCAGGAATTAATACAACTGGTTCGGTAAAAGCAACCAATTCTGTCGGGAACTTTAAAGACTCCTTTTTCTCAACTAAAGACAGTCACCACCAAACGTCGACAACCTCCGGCATTGCGGAATTCGCACAAATAAATTCCCTGCCAGGTACCCAGATTTAACCGGTGATTGGTAACCGGAATCGTCAGAGTTGCGCCAATAAGTGACGATTTAAGATGCGCAGGCATATCGTCACTTCCTTCCAAAACGTGAATAAATGATGGATTATTTTCAGGAATGAGCTTGTTCATAAACGATTCAAAATCAATTCGGACCGATGGATCGGCATTTTCATTTAAGCTGATGCCGGCAGATGTGTGCTGAAGCAATATATTCACCAGTCCTTTCTCCGGAAGTGGCGGCAGTTTCCGTTCGATCAGATCGGTGATCAGGTGATAACCACGTTTGAAAGCGGGAAGGGTAATTTCAAGTTGTTCTGTCATCTCGACTTCCCAATTAACGTTTTCCCATAAAATCGTCGAAGGCATTATAAATCCCTCCGGATCGTTGCTTTTCGTATTGAATGGCCTGCTGTTCCTTCCATTCTTCGGCCATCTTTTTCAATGTTGGATCTGCATGTTTGAAAAACATTTTATAAGAGGTGCAGAATCGCGGTTTGCGCATATCTTCAGGATCTTTGATGCGGTCTTTTGTGCAACCTCCGTGGCAATTTCGTAACCAATTGCATTGGCGGCATTCACGCGGCAAAACAGCTTTGACAGCCCCAAATGTTTGCTGGGTTTTGGAATTCAGCATATTGACAATCCGTTCGTGCATTACATTGCCAAGCTTCCATTTGGGTTCCACGAAAAAGTCGCAACTATAAACATTTCCGTTGTGTTCGACCACCACATACGGGCCACATTCTTTCATCATGGTGCAATCAGGCGCCTCCATTCCAACGTAGGTATGAAAAACCGATTCGAAATGCCGTACCGAAGTAGTCGGAACGCCATCAACAAAATCGGCCAGCCACAAGTCGAACATACGAACCAGAAATTTTCCATAGTCCTCTGCAGAAACGGAGAACGGCGCTGCCTTTGTCGGATCATTTTTGTCGGTTTCAACAATCGGGATAAACTGCATAAAAGTATAACCCAGATTTTTATAGTAGGCATACAATTCATCGGGAAACTGCACCGAGTAGGAAGTCAAAACGCACATCGCATTGGCCGCAACTCCTTCCTGCAAAAGCATGATGGCATTTTCCTCCACTTTTTGATGGGTGCCTTTTTGTCCTTTGTCGAACCGGTAGCGGTTGTGTATGTGTTCAGGTCCGTCAAGCGAAATACCCACCAGCCAGTCGTATTCTTTTAGAAATGCCGCCCATTGTTTGTCGAGCAGGGTACCGTTGGTTTGCAGGCCGTTCCCAACCGATTGATTGTGTCCGTATTTTTTTTCAAGTTCGATGGCACGTTTGTAAAAATCAAGTCCCATAAGGGTCGGTTCGCCCCCCTGCCAGGCAAGCGATACGTTATCGCCCGATTGTTGCATCACCTGCCTGATTAGTTCCTCCTGAATTTCGGAACTCATCCGGTGAACCTTACTCTGTTGGAACAGAGCTGATTTTTCAAGGTAAAAGCAATAGGAACAATCCAGATTACAATCCGGGCCGGAAGGTTTAATCAATACTGAATTAAGTGGACGGTGTTTGGCCATGCAAATCAATTTTAGTTGGAATCATCAAACGTACAAAAAATATAAATTCCATGAAAAATAAACCGACACAGCATTGTTAAAAATCAGCTTCGGAGTATTTGCTGAATTTCCAAAATTTTATCTTTCCGGTCAAACGAAAAATCGGAACTTGTTTCCTGAAGGTGGGTATATAAAAGCAGTGATTTTTTGAGATAATTGAGCCTGACAGGCGATGAGAAGGAATGAATTGATTTACCTGTAATTAGCAACAAATCAGCCAATACTTCCAAGTGATGTTCTGTTTTAATTTGTTCTTTTATCATATTCAGAAAGTCGTTATCCGTTAGTACGATTGCGTCATGAATGCTGAATGATAATTTCTCCTGAATTGATTCATGAAGCGTGTTGGTTATCTCGTCTTCCCGATAATCCTCCTTTAATTTTAGGATACGATGCATTAAACCAGCCAGAAAATAGCCCATTTCTTCCAGTTGTTGCATCAGGTAGTCGCGTTGAGGCATAGAAAAATTGCTTAAAAAGTTATGTGATTATTTTTTATTGATTTCAGGAAAGATATTATTCCATTATCACAAGAACTTCAGCCCCTAAATTTTCACTTCGGCTTCAGGAACTTCTTCATCAACCATAGCTTCTTCTTCAGGATGGATAAACTTTTCGATAAGATCGGAGATAAATGTACGGATGACATCAATGTTTTTTAATACAACATTGTTTATTCCAAATTGCATCAAAACAACCATAATTTTTTTGAAGATATTACTTTTTGAACTAACAATCATTCTTTGTGTAAAGTAACCAGTAACAATAGAAATAATTGTTTCGAAAAGACTACTTTTTATTTCGAAAGAACTTGCAAGCTCCTTCATTGAGTTTCTAATCAGGTTAATTGGCTTTAAGCTCTCATAAGTGATTTTAAAATGTTCTTTCAGAATTTGGCCCTCTTGTGCCTGTCTGATCTCGAGTATCCGGATGGATTCTTTAAGCGTTGCGACTGCGTTCTGTTTTTCCATGGTTTTTATTCGAGCACTTGTGTAATAATGGAATTATTTATAGGATCTTTTACCCATTGCTTCCGGAAGATCCAGAATACAACTACCAGAATCGCATAAAATCCTGAAACTGCAAAAAAGCCATAATAGGATTTGCCCAACAATTCTCCAATCCACAAAGCTAACCCGATGTTCAGGATTAGAAAGAACAATACGGCAAAAACAATCACTATTGACCAGGAAATCAAACTTGAAGCTACATCGGCCGATTTGTCGAGTGTCTTCAGTTTTAGCAGTTCAATGGTTGTTTTACCGTATTGCTCGCCTTTTTCGATAAGGGATTCAATTAAACCTGACTGTTCATCCATGTTTAGATTTTTTGTGAAATAAAGGAATAATTCAGTTTCAAGTCTTATACTTTGACCTCGTCTTCCATTTTTTTTCCCTTGGCATGAACACCATCCATTTTCTTCCCTAAATCGTCGATAAGTTCATTGAATTTTCCCTTTACTTCATCGACATAATCTTCACTTTTTTTTGCGATTTTACGGCGTGTTTCTGTTCCTTTTTCGGGAGCAAACAAGATTCCGAATAATGCACCGGCGGCTGCGCCTGCCAATACACCCAATAAAATTTTTCCTGAACTCATAATGCTAAATTTTAATTGTTAATGACTATTAATGCAATCAATCGCTTAATTTCTTAAACGTACGTTGCGGTATGCAATATAAGAAAAATCAGTACAAAAAGCAAGAAAATGGGCGAGAGTTTCATACAAATAAGAATAAAATCCTTTGTACTCTGAAGGCTCATTTTTTATTATTCGACTTACGGAAATGTTTTACAATTTTATCCTGAATATGTTCCTGTTGAATGTAATTCACCTCTTCTCCGAGTAAAAATCCATACGGTTTTAATGAATCTACATTGTCACAAACAACCTTCGCCATGCCGGTTAGAGGCATACAAAGAATCATTCCCGGAATACCCCAAATAATTGCACTGGCAATCAAAACAAGGGTTGCCGTAAGTGGATTAATACTGACACTGCTTCCAACCACATAGGGTGTTATAAAATTATTATCGAGGAACTGAACAAAGAAACATATACCGGCCACTGCCAAAGGATAACTCATCGCATCTTTGGTTAGGAAAGCCATGGTTATGGGTAAAATACTGCCAATCATTACTCCGATGTATGGAATAATGTTGAGCATGGAAGCAAGCACTCCGAAAAGTATGGCGTGTGGTAAACCCAGAATTAAAAAACCGGCGGAGTTCAATACTGAAAGAATGACTACATCGAGAAAAATTCCAACCACATATTTTTGAGAAACCTTTGAAACCTTTTTAACCACCATTAAAGCATGTTCTTTCTTATCTTCTTTGGTGATCATCAGAACAAACTCTTTGAATTTAGTCTGATACAAAGTCAGGAAAAAAATATAAATGGGAATAAGTGCAAAGCTGGCTAAAAATGAGGTAGTTGCCGAAAATAATCCCAGTACCAGTACACCACCGGTGCTGGCGTTTTCCTGAATTTTGGTTTTCAACCAGACTTGTTGTTCAAGTTGAGTTACATTAAACGTTTCGCTTATGAACTTCTGCAAACTTTCCCACTTGATTGACAGCGCTTCCTGAAGTACCGGCCAGTCGTTTACAAAACTTACAATTTGCGAATAGAAAAAGTAGATCATGGACAGAAAAACAGCAAGGGCAAGAACTATGCTGATCAGAATAGCCACTATTTTCGGAAACCGCCACCGCTGAAGTTTGTCTGAAACAGGTAACAGTAAAAAAGTAAACACAACCGCTATAGTAAAGGGAATCAGGATATTTTTGGCCAAAATCATGAATGCCACAATCAAGCCGGCCAGTAAAAGATAAACGGTAGCACGGAAATAGAAAGGTTGTTCAGAAACGGTCATGGATTTGAATTTTTAATTCGACAATTTAAGCTCTAAAAATACAGGTTTTATCGGGGCGGGCAATGAGATTAGAAATAAAAAAGTATAAATGATTTGTTATAATGTTTTCGGTTATCAGGTGCTTTCTTCATCTATTAACAAGTACTTCCGTCGCAAGAAGTTTATAAAAAAATCATCTATAATTGCTATTCATATCAACCTTATTATCAGCTTATTTGTTACAATTAATTTATTCATCGGTAATTACAACTGGCTCTTTAATTTATATTTATAAACTCTTTAAAATTTAAAATTATGGATGAAGCTTTTATTGGATCAATCGTGCTTTTTGCAGGAAATTTTGCACCACGCGGCTGGGCTTTTTGTGACGGACAGCTGATGTCTATTGCTCAGAATAGCGCTGTTTTTTCAGTTCTCGGTATCACTTATGGTGGCGACGGAATAACAAATTTTGCATTACCTGACCTTCGGGGAAGGGTTCCTGCCGGTGTTCGGCAAGGTCCGGGATTACAATACCTTGATTTAGGCGAACAAATCGGATCAAATGCCAACACATTAACTATTGCCCAAATGCCAATGCATTCGCATACAGCAAGCGGCAATGCAGCCACTGCTGGCAGAAGTTTACTGCCAGTGCCAACCAATAATTTCCTTGCACAGAATCAGGATGGCACAGGAAATTATGCCCCCACAGCTGATGTTTTGCTGAATCAGCAGACAATTGGTGTCTCTGGTGGAAATCAGCCTGTTAACAATATGCAGCCAACTCTTGGGTTAAACTACATCATTTGCCTTCAGGGAATTTATCCAACCCGGGATTA
>CAMDGL010000234.1 GCA_945897845.1 Chitinophaga pinensis
GGCGGATGCTGGGGCGGCCACATTGTATATTACAACGGTAAATGGTGGGATTACTTTTCGAGGGCAAACACCATGTATTTCGTGAAAGCTGATGATCCAAAAGGGCCATGGAGTGCTCCAACCAAGGTAAATAACCCATCGACGCTGCCTTACGGATTGGGCTACGACAATTCGATATTTATCGACGACAACAACAAATGGTACCTGGTGGTGAAAAACGGCCAGCCCAATGGCGGCATTGTGGAACTGGGAATTACAGGTCAGCCAACCGGTGTTGTTTACGATTTGAAATGGCTGAATCCAAGTCCTGCCCTGCCCTACAGCTGGGCTGAAGGACCTGTGATGTGGAAATACAACGGTTACTATTACTATTCGTTTGCACGCGACTTATCAGGAGGGCAAAAGTCGATGCGTAGCAAAACGCTGACTGCCGATCAGACCGCATGGCAAATGATGGGCGATTTTTTCAATGAGAGCGATCCATTGAAATCGGGTTCACTGTTTTCTGCGCCCAACCATGCTTCGAATGCGGTATTGATTGGCGACAGTACTTCCTGGGTAATTCATCCGGTTTATGCCAAAGGCGAGTGGAAAGGGCAGGGACGACAGGGTTTACTGAATCAGGTTCGATACAATGCAAGTGGCCGGCCAGTCACCGATTATCCGGTGAACAAATCGTTTACCGCGCCCAAACTGTCAAGCAGCGGCATTCCGTGGATGGTTCCCAAATCCGATAACTTTTCAGCGAGCAAACTTCATCCTGAATGGTCATCACTGGGTTATACAGCTTCCAATAAAAACTCGCTAACCGAACGCCCGGGCTGGTTGCGGCTAACACCCAAAAGTACCACGAAAGGCAATACGGTAACCAAGTACGATGGCGAACACAATTATTCATTGATCACGCGTCTCGATTTCAAGGCCAAATCTAACAATGATCAGGCTGGATTGAGGTTATTACGTGGCGACGAAACCAAGTTTGTTAAACTCGTCAGCACACTAAATTCCGCAGAAAAAAAAGTGGTGGCATTTAGCTTCGAGAGCTCCTGGTACGAAGCTGAAAACACTGTTGGAGATACGCTTTGGCTCAAAATGGTCAGGGTGAACCATGGCATAAGTGGATATTTCAGCGGCAATGGAACCAACTGGACACAGGTTGGTCAGGCATTTGATGTCTCGGTGATCGATTCGTATTCCGATTTTTCATCGTTCACCGGAACACTTCAGGGTTTGTATGTTCAGGGCACTACCAGCGCTTACTTCGACCTTTACATTTACCGCGATGCCTATACGCCTATTCTGGCCGAATGTCCGGCCAACCAGTTTGGTACGACTAAGGTTTCGGTAGGTTCAGGCATCAGTGTGCTCGACAATATCCACAACAACGATTGGGCACTTTACGCCGGAGTCGAATTTGGAAACAGCGATTACAAAGCTGAACCTGATTCGGTCGAATTCACTGCTTCCAGCATCGCTTCGGGAGGAATGATTCAGGTTTGGCTCGATTCAATTGATTCAGGAATTAAAGTGGCTGAATGTGCCATTGACAATACCGGCAGTTGGAGCACATTTAAAAAATTTAAAGCGCCGGTATCATCAGTTTCAGGCAACCACGATGTATATCTTAAATTCGTGGGAGCAGGAACCAGTAAACTCTTTCAGTTAAAATGGATCAGTTTCAGCAAAAAGTCGGGTCCTGTAACCTCTTCTTTGCAATTAGGGAAGTCTGGTAAACTTTCAATTTATCCGAACCCGGCAAAAAATAAGTTATTTATATTCTCCGGATTTCTGTTTAATACGGTCGAAATATTCAGCATGAATGGACAGAAAGTTTTTCAAGATAAAAATGAAGCCACCCAAAGTTCAGAGCTGAAATTTAATCTGGACAGCGGAATGTATGTTTTAAGAGTCAGTAGTGAAAAGGATGTTGCAGCATCAAAGCTTTTAGTTGATTTACAGTAATTTATACACAAAATGAGATACGGAAATTTACTTTTATTATTCTTTTTATTGGCGGACTCAGCCTTATTTGGCCAGACCCCCGTAAAACCAATTGCCGATGGAAATACAAAATTCCTTGGTAGTGCCTGGAGCAGCGGGCAAAACCTGAATTTCCAAAACTACTGGAATCAGGTTACACCTGAAAATGGTGGAAAATGGGGCAGCGTTGAAGGCACCAGAGGTGTGATGAACTGGTCGAATATGGATGCGGCCTACGCTCTGGCAAAGAAATACAACATGCTTTTTAAAGCACACACCCTGATTTGGGGAGCCCAGCAGCCTTCGTGGATTGCCAATTTAGATACGGCCTCGCAACGGCAGGAGATCGAACAATGGTTCTCGCTGCTGGCTGCAAAGTATCCTGAAATGGATTATATCGATGTGGTGAACGAGCCGCTTCACAATGCACCCAATGGAATGGTTCCCTGGGGAACAACCGTGAAAAATGTTGATTATGCAAAAGCTTTGGGCGGTGCCGGGTCGACCGGTTGGGACTGGATCATTAAATCTTTTCGCATGGCCCGAAAATATTTTCCCAACTCAAAACTGATCATCAACGAATATAGTGTGATCAACAGCTCTACAGAGACACAGAATTATATAAAAATCATCAAACTACTTCAGGCAGAAAAGCTGATCGATGGCATTGGCGAACAGGCTCATGCGTTTACAACATATGGAGTTTCAGCTACAACACTAAAGGCAAACCTCGATGCGCTGGCTACAACCGGATTACCCATTTATTTGACTGAAATGGATATTGACGGAACGACTGACTATATTCAGCTTAAAGAAATGCAGCGTGTTTTTCCTGTTTTTTGGAAACATGCGGCAGTACAGGGAATTACCTTGTGGGGGTTCCGGTATGGTTTGTGGCGTACGAAAGAGGGAGCGTATCTGGTTAACCAAAATGGAACAGAGCGCGCGGCACTAAAATGGTTGAAAGCATACGTAAACGATACCTTGGTAAACACGAAATCGATTACCGTTTTGGCCAGTGATGGCATTACCACAATCAGCACCAAAGGCGCCTCGTTGAATATGCTTGCACATGTATTGCCTGCAAATACAACCATCCCGAATGTTAACTGGACTGTATCTCCAACCTATATGGCTACGATTGATGCCACTGGGAAATTGACGGCTTTGGCGAATGGAAAAGTGACAGTGACAGCTACTGCCTGGGATGGATCGGGAATTAAAAGTTCAACGGATATCAATTTGTATTACCAGACCACCGGAATCTCCGAAAAAGCGCTTGCTGAAAAAATAACAGTATTTCCAAATCCTGCAGTTAATGGCAATTTCACAATCAGCGGAATTGAAAATATCGAACGAATTAAATTAGTCAATATGTTTGGTGAAAAGGTGATCACGTATGATAATTTAAATCAGTCATCCATCAATATTCAGGTAAATGTGCCTGAAGGAATATATATCGTAAATCTTTCCGACGGGGAACGGGCTGTCGTAAAGAAGATTGTAATTAAAACAAATTAATTAACCAGTATAAAAACTTTTAAAAATCAATTTATGGCAACAACATCAAAAAAAATCTCGGTATTCGAGAAAATCGGATACAGTTTGGGCGATTTAGCCGCAAACCTTGTTTTCCAAACATTAATTACCTATTTGGCTTATTTCTATACCGATATTTATGGGCTTAAAAGCAAAGATGCATCCATAATAATGCTGGTTGTTGGCTTGACTGCTGCTTTTATCTTCAACCCAATCATCGGAGTTTTGGCCGACCGAACCAATTCGAAATGGGGTAAATTTCGGCCCTGGATTTTGTACACGGCTGTTCCTTTAGGCGTTGTAGCGCTTCTCGCATTCTCAACACCAAATTTTGCATACAAAGGAAAATTGATATATGCTGCAATAACTTATTCTCTTTTGTTGATGCTTTACGCCTCTAGTAACTTACCATACTCAGCATTAAGTGGAGTGATTACCGGCGATATGGGCGAACGAAACAGTATTTCATCGTACCGCTTTGTGGCTGTTATGTTTGCCCAGTTTTTTGTGCAGGTGTTTATGTTGCCAATAATTATCTATGCAGGTAACGGAGATAAGGCAGCCGGAATTGAAACCGTAATGACTTGGATGGCAATTGTAGGGACAGTCATGTTGCTAATAACTTTCTTTACAACCCGGGAGCGCATTGTGCCAAGTCTGGAACAAAAATCGTCAATTAAAGATGACTTGTCGGATCTTATGGGAAATAAACCTTGGTTAATTATGCTCAGCTTAACCATTTTGGTGTTCATTACTCTTGCAATGAAAGGTGGTTCGTATGTGTACTATTTTAATAATTACGTTGATAAAGATGCACTGGCAAAATTTATTGGTCCAGTTATTACTACATTATCCGATTTAGGTATTAATTTCTTTGGATCAGACCCTGCAGCTGCCGGTTTTGGTTTGTTCAACGCAGGAGGTATAATCTTCATGATTGTTGGTATTTCACTATCGAAAAAATTGGCAGATAAATATGGTAAACGGGATGTGTATAAGTATGGATTACTGGTAGCTACCTTATTTATCCTGATCTTTGTTTTTTTCAAACCTGAAAGTGTGGCCTTGATGTTTGCATCGCAAATTCTGCATGGATTTTTCTATGGCATTACCATTCCGGTTCTTTGGGCCATGATTGCAGATGTTGCCGACTTTTCAGAATGGAAAACAAAACGCAGGGCAACCGCAATCATCTTTTCTGCAATGATGGTCGGCCTAAAAGCAGGGCTCTCTATCGGCGGTGCTTTGGTTGCGTGGATTTTAAGCTTATATGGATATATTGCTAAAGAAAGCGGAGTTGCCGGACAGGAGATTATTCAACCCCATTCTGTATCCGAAGGAGCCAGAATGCTTATAAGCATATATCCGTCAATTCCGTTCCTTATTGGAGTTGGCCTGCTTTTCTTCTATGTAATTGACAAGAAAATGGAAGTAAAAATTGAAGAAGACTTGAAAGCCCGCAGGGGAGGAAATAAATAACAGTTCTAAAATAACTAAATACTACAATTATGAAAGTAAAAACAATTTTCGCAATTTCCGCTATGGTTTTTCTGGCATCCATAAATACAATGGCTCAGAAGACATTAGGCGAAGCTACCAAGGGGAAATTTCTATTTGGTGTTGCTGTCAATACACGGCAAGTTAATGGTGCAAACCCTGTCGAAACCGAACTGATTGCAAAAGAATTCACTACAATTGTTGCCGAAAACTGTATGAAACCGCAGCCGATTCATCCGGAAGAAAACAAGTATAATTGGGATGATGCTGATAAACTGGTTGCTTTTGGAGAAAAGAACAAACAGGTGGTAACCGGTCACTGTCTGATGTGGCATTCTCAAATTGGCAAATGGTTCTTTGTTGATGCCGATGGGAAAGATGTAACTCCTGAAGTGCTGAAAGAACGCATGCGTCAGCATATCTCTACAGTTGTTGGCCGCTACAAGGGCCGCGTTTTAGGCTGGGATGTTGTTAACGAAGCCTTTGAAGACAACGGCAAATATCGTAACAGCAAATTCTACCAGATATTGGGAAAAGATTTTATCAAATATGCGTTCCAGTTTGCCCACGAAGCCGATCCGAATGCCGAATTGTATTACAACGATTACAATGTGGAAAAAGCAAGCAAATGCGATGCGATAGTAGAGCTGGTTAAGGAACTTCGGGCTGAAGGATGCAGAATTGATGCCGTTGGATCGCAGGCGCACATGCACATGAATTCGCCTACACTTGAGGACACAGAAACCAGCTTCAAAAAGCTGAAAGCTGCCGGTGTAAAAATTCTGATCACTGAATGGGATATTTCTATTCTCCCAAGTCCGTATGATGGGGCAAACATTTCTACCGGGTTCAAGTATTCCAAAGAAATGGATCCGTATCGTGATGCAATTCCCGACTCTGTTCAGCAGCATTGGAATAAACGTGTACTCGATATGTTCGAACTTTTCCTGAAATACAATGATGTAATTGATCGCGTTACGGTTTGGGGCTTGACCGATAACACAACATGGTTGAATAACTTCCCGATCCGTGGAAGAAAAGATTATCCTGTGTTGTTCGACCGCAACAACCAACTTAAACCAGTGGTAGGTGAGATGATTAAACTGGCTGAAAAATATTAAAAGATGAAACAACCACGATATTTAGTTGAAAATGACTTTATGGCCGATCCGGCCGTACATGTATTCGAAGGAAAA
>CAMDGL010000235.1 GCA_945897845.1 Chitinophaga pinensis
CGAAGCCGAAAAATCCTTCACTTGTTTTTCTCCTGAAAGCGGATCCACATCATTTAAAACTTCTGCTATTTTCTGAAATTTTACCCCATCTGCAGAAACAAAGAATTCCATTTTCTTTGGGAAGAAGATGTATGCACCGGCATTTTGAAGTGATCCGACTGAGATGCTGCTTATTTCAGTTGCCTGCTGCAAATCAATCACCACTTCCATGTTTGTTGCCGACCAGCCCTGCCATTCCCCGTCATGATGGTTAGTGGTTCCGCGAATTCCGTTTACCAGGGAATATTCGCCTGAACCTTTGTAATATTCACTGAAAGGAAACCGGTATTTCACAGGCTTAACGGTTGCTTTATTGATGTTAAAAGACTGGCTAAATGGTTTTTCGTAAGGAATGCCATTTGCAAAAGTTATTGCTTTTAAGGTCGACGTTTTATCAAGCAGAACCGGTTCTGAATAAATCGTTGATAAATTCGTTGGTTCACTTCCATCGGTGGTATAGTGAATTTCTACTCCTGGAAGTTCACTGCTCAAACTCGCTGCAAGCTGTTTTTTCTCAGGATCAAACTGTGTTTTTGCCGACACCTTGTAGGCGCTTTTCGAGTAGTTGATTCCCATCTGGTCGTATCGTTTCATAAACAATTGAATACGGCGTGAAAAATCTTCCCAGTTGCGAACATCTTTCGGACTCCAAACCGCTTCAGCCAATGCTGCCATTCGCGGAAAAGTCATGTATTCTGCATGTTTCAGATCGGGAACATATTCTGTCCAAAGGTTTGCCTGTCCGCCCAAAATATGTTTTGCTGCATCGGCACTTAATTCTTCAGGAACAGGATTAAAACTATATACTTTACTGAGCGGCAAATAACCGCCGATTGCCAGCGGTTCCTGATCCATTGGGCCTTGATAATAGTCGATGTAGCAATGCGAGTTAGGAGTCATTACCACATCGTGTCCCTGATTGGCGGCATCAACACCACCCTGAAAACCACGCCAGCTCATAACTGTAGCTTCCGCCGGCAATCCACCTTCCAGAATTTCGTCCCAGCCAAGCAAAATTTTACCTTTCGAGGTGATGAATTTCTCGATTCTTTTGATAAAATAACTTTGCAGTTCATGCATGTCTTTCAATCCTTCGGTTTTGACACGTTTTCTGCAATCAGAACATTTTTCCCATTCGGTTTTGGTGGCTTCATCACCCCCGATGTGAATGTACTTTGAAGGAAAAAGTTCGATCACTTCGGTCAACACATCTTCAAGAAACATGAACGTTGAGTCTTTTCCGGCGCAATAAATATCGGTGATGGGCCAAACGCCACCCGGAAGCACGGTGAACGGACCTCCGGAGCACGAATACTGAGGATAGGCTGCCAGCGCAGAAGTAACATGTGCCGGCAGTTCAATTTCGGGTACAATGGTTATAAAACGACTTTGCGCATAGGTCACCATTTCTTTGATATCTTCCTGGGTATAAAAACCGCCGTAAGAAGCTTTTTCGCCGGGTTCCTGTTTTGGGCGCGAATTCCAGTGCTTGTCTTCACGATCAACCCGCCATGCGCCGATTTCAGCCAGTTTTGGATATTTTTTGATTTCAATCCGCCATCCCTGATCATCGACAAGGTGAAGGTGCAATGTATTTATTTTGTGAATCGCAAGATTGTCGATCATCCGTAGAACATCTTCCTTGGGGAAGAAATGACGCGAAACATCGAGCATATAACCACGCCATGTGAAGGCCGGACTATCCGAAATGCTGACAGCCGGAACCAGCCATTCAATTTCTTTCTGGTTCAAAGCACCTTCAATTTCTAACGGAAGCAATTGCCGCAAGGTTTGAATAGCATAATAGAAACCTGCAGGTTTGGAAGCTTTGATTTCGATGCGGTTTTTCGATACTTCCAACGAATAGGCTTCAGGTCCCATTACCGGGTCTGTCCTGAAATAAACCTGATTTGAAGACTCGTCTCCGCCCACAACAATGTCAAGGTTCCAACCGGAAGCTTTTCCGAAGAGTTCGGAAAAACCATCAGCAATTACTTTTTGGTCAACACTTTCGACCACCAAACGGGTACTTTTTTTAAATTTGAAGGACGATTCGCCCAGAATCATTTTTTGAGGTTGGGGAATCAGGGCAAGTTCGCTTTCATTGAAAGTTTTTGTCGGCTGACAACTGAAAAGCAGAACACAGCTCAACAAAATCGTGATACCTGTAAATGTTTGTTTCATTGTGATTTGTTTTGTGATTGGAGTTGCCAAGATAGATAAATTTATTTTTTCGAATCGCTATTTAATGCAATAACTTGACGTGAGTTTACTGAATTATTTAAAAAGTATTCATTTTAACGTTCAATGTTCTATTTTTACAATACGAAATAAACAACTACTCAAAAATATTCTTCTATGAAATCATTCAAATTATTGCTTTTGTTTCTGACTTTAACTTTTCTGAAAGTAAACGCTCAGCATGAAGAGCAGATTTATGTCCCGGACCCTAACCCGGTTATTCAACAGCGAATCGATCAATGGCAGGATATCAAATTCGGATTGCTGATGCACTGGGGGCCATACAGCCAGTGGGGAATTGTTGAATCCTGGTCAATATGTCCTGAAGACGAAGGTTGGTGCGTTCCTGACACTGTAAAGGATTATTTCTCATACAAAAAGCAATACGAAAACCTGGGTAAAACCTTCAATCCAACCAAATTTGATCCGGAGAAATGGGCCAAAGCAGCAAAAAACGCCGGCATGAAATACGTGGTTTTCACCACCAAGCACCACGACGGATTCTGCATGTTCGACTCGAAATACACAGATTATAAAATTACCGGAAAAGACTGCCCTTATCACACCAACCCGAAAGCCGACGTTACCAAAGAGATTTTCAATGCCTTTCGCAACGAAGGATTGTGGATTGGCGCCTATTTTTCGAAACCCGACTGGCACAGCCCATACTACTGGTGGCCGCAATTCCCTCCGTTCGATCGAAACCCCAATTACGATCTGGAGCGTTATCCTGAAAAATGGAACCAATTTGTAGAATTCACACACAACCAGGTGATGGAACTTTGCAGCAACTACGGAAAAATCGACCTGATGTGGTTCGACGGTGGTCAAGTTCAAAAACACGATCCTCCTACCGAAAAACCTCAGCGAGTTCCCGGTTACAGGTATAAAAAAATGGCCAACCAGGACATCAAAATGGACGAACTGGTCGATAAAATCCGTTCGAAACAACCCGATTGCATTGTGGTTGACCGCGCGGTGGAAGGCAAAAATCAGAATTACCTTACTCCCGAAAATCAAGTGCCTGACAAAATGCTTCCTTATCCATGGGAATCGTGCATCATTCTTGGTGGCGGATGGTCGTATTCATTCAATGCAAAGATGCGCCCAACCCGTGAAATGATTCACATGCTGGCAGATATCGTGGCCAAAGGCGGAAACCTGTTGCTGAATATTGGCCCCGGTCCCGACGGAACCTGGTATAATGAAGCCTACTCCCGTTTAAACGATATTGGCGACTGGCTTAAAATAAACGGAGAAGCGATTTACAATACCAGAACCATTGCTCCTTATTTCGACGGAAAGTTGCGTTTCACCCGCGGAAAGGACGGTTCTGCTTACCTCATTTACCTTTTGGCTGAAAACGAAAAACTACCGGCAGAAATTCCGGTCAAAGGTTTTATTCCTGAAAAAGGGGCGAAAATCAACCTTGTTGGGATAAAAGGAGGTTCGGTAAAATGGAAAACCGATGGAACAGGATTTGAACTGTCAGTTCCTGAAAGTTTTTCAAGAAAATTGCCGTCAAAGTATGCTATTGTATTTAAAGTGAGTCAGGTAGTCAAATAAATCCTAAAACTTAAGTCATGAAACGATCCGTCAATTTTCTGTTTATTCTTGCCCTTTTTCTGAATGTATCGGCTTTCGGTCAGAAATTGATTTCGTCTGATGATCACCTGGTGAACGGATTTGACCATAAAATTTCAGGTGATGATTTTTCGTATCATTCCTCCATTCCAAACATTGAAAAATCCTTGATCATCAGGGCAACGGATGGTAAATATTCGATGGAATGGCAAACTGAAAAAGTTCCGGCAACCATCAAAGAAAAGTATGTCACTTTCGTCTGGCTGGCCGGAATTGGGTCCAGTCCGGGATTGTCAGACATGACTTTGACGATTAATAACTCCGGGAAAATTTCCTTCAGGACAGATAGTAAAAAAGACTGGAAAATCGCCAATGCCGATGGCAGCGAACTGTTTTTTCATTCCGATATGGAAGACCAGCATGGCGATAAATTCGGGTTTATGTTTTTGCGTATTCCTTCAGAAAAAGTGGAAAAAGGGAAACCGCTGACGTTAAAAATGACAGGCGGAAACGATAAAAAGACTTCCTGGTACATGACTTTCCAAATGCCTGTCCGTTCAGGCCTGACCGTTCGTCCGTTTCCTGCAATTATTAAAGAGAACGGTAAAAACATGCAGCTTGCCTCCGGAAATATTCTGTATTTCGGCCTTCCCGAAACGGCCAGGATTTATGTTGACGGTAAATTGGTCAAACAGCAGGAACTCCGGTTCGGGGCGAATTACCTTCGACTGGGACTTCCGGAGGTAAAGCAAAAGAGAACAATCAAATTTAAACTCGAAGCCGGGACTTTTTCGCAGGAGCTGAAACTGGAACAGTTTCCGGTTCGCAAATGGCAGGTCAATCTGGTGCAGCATTCGCATACCGACATTGGCTATACGCGCTCGCAAACCGACATTCTGGCCGAGCACCTGCGATACATCGATTATGCGTTGGATTACTGCGATGCCACCGATAATTATCCTGATGCAGCCAAATTCTGCTGGACTTGCGAAGCTGCCTGGGCGGTGGATGAATTTCTGAAATGCCGTCCTGCCGAACAAATCCAACGACTGAAAAAACGGGTTCAGGAAGGACGGATCGAGATTGCTGCGATGTATTTCAATTTTGATGAATTGCCCGAAGAACAAGTGCTCGCAGCATCATTGCAGCCTTTGAAACTTTTTAGGGCGAATGGACTTCAGCCCAAAATGGCCATGCAAAACGATGTGAACGGCATTGCATGGTGCATGAACGATTTTTACCACGATCTGGGTGTAAAATACCTGAACATGGGAACGCACGGGCACCGCGCCCTGATTTGTTTCGACAAACCTACGCTTTTCTGGTGGGAGTCGCCTTCGGGAAACCGCATGTTGGCCTTCCGCGCCGAACATTACATGACCGGAAACACCGTTTTCGAAATTGATAAAGGCGATATTCCTAATTTCGAAACCAAGCTGTTGAATTACCTGACCACCCTGGGCGAAAAAGGCTATGAATACGATGTTATTTCCATTCAGCATTCGGGTTATCTCACCGATAATTCGCCGCCCTCAACCATTGCTTCTGATGTGATCCGAAAATGGAATGAAATGTACGAATGGCCCAAACTGAAAACATCAACGGCAACCGCATTTTTCGAGGAAATGGAAGGAAAATATGCTGCCTCTTTTCCGGTTTTTCGTGGTGCATGGCCTGACTGGTGGACGGATGGTTTTGGTGCATCGGCCCGCGAAGTTGCCGCCGTTCGCAAAGCGCAATCCGACCTGACAGCCAATTCCGGAGGGATGGCAATGGCCGAAATTCAGGGTTCTGTTTTGCCCAAAAATATCGGTGAACGAATTGATCTGGTAAACAATGCGCTTCTTTTTTATACTGAACACACAGTCGGTTATTCAGAAAGCGTGCGCGAACCCTATCACGAACAGACCATGGAGCAGCGGGCCATTAAGGAATCGTATGCATGGGAATAATACCGTCGGGCAAAAATGGTTGGAGAAGAAACCATGGGTTTGCTTCAAAGTCACATCGCCAAAGAAGCGAAACCTTCACTGGCCGTTTTCAACAGTCTGAACTGGAACCGTGATGGATTGGTGACTGTCTATATCGATCATCAGCTTGTTCCGCGAAATACACAGCCAAAGCTGACCGATCAGACTCAAAATATATTTCCGGCGCAGGCTTTGAGCCACCGCTCCGATGGAACTTATTGGGCCATTTGGGTAAAAGATGTTCCGGCATTTGGCTATAAAAAACTGCTAATAGAACCCATCGAAGGACTTTTGGGTCAGACGGGTAAAACGCTCACCACCCAAATAG
>CAMDGL010000236.1 GCA_945897845.1 Chitinophaga pinensis
GTCATGGCCAGTCTGCAAAAGATGGGTTTTGAACCTATTTTAATTGGACGAATTTTGCCTGAAAGCAATCCTGTTGAACGTGCTTACGAAACCCATCGGATGAAATTGTTATTTCGCAAAGGGCCACTTTTTTACCTCGAATACAACCTACGTTTATTCTTTTTTTTACTGACAACCAATCTGGATGTATTGGTTGCCAACGATCTGGATACTTTGCCGGCCAATTATCTGGCCAGCCGCATTAAACGAAAACCTTTGGTGTACGATAGTCATGAGTATTTTACGGAGGTTCCGGAGTTGCTTGGGCGTCCGGTTGTGAGGGGAATTTGGATAGGACTGGAAAAATTGCTTGTTCCAAAGGTCAACGCGGCTTACACGGTTTGCGACTCAATTGCCGAAGTTTACCACGATTTGTACAAGGTCGATTTTAAGGTGGTGCGCAATCTTCCCACTTGCTCTGAAAAAGATTTTATTGCTCCTGAAGTGCCCGCAAAATCTGATATTCTGAAAATTATTCTTTACCAGGGCGCCCTCAATTTGGGAAGGGGAATTGAAGCTGCGATCCGCTCCATGAAGTACATCGACGGTGCAGAACTTTGGCTCGCGGGTGATGGCGATCTTACTGCTCAGCTGAAACAACTGGTGGAAGAACTTCAGCTTGAAGCAAAAGTGAAGTTTTTAGGCAGGTTGCCGATTGATAAGTTAAGTGAAGTAACCCGTCAGGCTGATTTGGGCATTTCGCTTGAAGAAGACCTTGGTTTGAATTACCGCTTTGCCCTGCCCAACAAATTGTTTGATTACATTCAGGCCGGAGTTCCGGTGCTCGTTTCAAACCTTCCGGAGATGAAACGAATTGTTGAACATTACCAGATTGGGGCAATCGCCGAAACCCATCAGCGGAAAGATCTGGCCGAAACCATCAAAATGGCCCTTTTCAATCAGGAAAAAAATGCAGTTTGGAAGAACAATCTGAAAATAGCCGCGAAAGAGCTTTGCTGGGAAAAGGAGGAAAGTGTACTTCAGGAAATTTATAAACCATTTCTTCTTGAAAATAGCTGAAAGAAATTATTCGTGATTATAGCCTGCTGAAAGATTTACAATTAGACAATTTACAATTTACTCGTTGAATGTTCATATGAATGCGATAAATGGTAAATAGTCAATGAATAAATAGTAAATAATTCACCTTCTGTTATTTGCTTATCCTTTTTCTTTCTTCGTTATCACCGTTTCGTAAATTTTCTGATCATCAACAGTGATGATTCGAGCCGGGAATCGGCGGATCAGCGGGTAATCATGGGTTGCAATTACAACTGTTTTTCCCTGCTCGTTCAGGTCTTTGAAAATCTGCAGCAGATCAATCGAGGTTTGCGGATCGAGGTTTCCTGTTGGTTCGTCAGCCAGAATTATTTCAGGATTATTGAGCAAAGCCCTTGCGATAACTACCCTTTGCTGTTCTCCGCCTGACAATTGGTGCGGCATCGATTTTATTTTATTGGTCATGGATACTTTGTCGAGTACTGCCAAAACACGGTCTTCAATTTCAGTGGCGTCTTTCCAGTCGGTGGCTTTTAGCACAAACGAAAGGTTGTCGTAAACGTTGCGGTCGTTCAGTAACCTGAAATCCTGAAAAACGACACCCAACTTACGTCTCAGAAAAGGAATATCGCGGGTTTTCAGGTCTGCAAGGTTGAATCCGGCAACGGTTCCTTCGCCTTTTGTCAGCGGTAATTCTGCATTCAGGGTTTTTATCAGGCTTGTTTTTCCGCTGCCCACTTTCCCGATCATGTAAACAAATTCGCCTGATTTTATTTCCAGACTAATGTCTGAAAGTACCACGTGATCGCGTTGAACGATGTCTGCATTAATGAGTTCTATGATGTTTTCTTCTGACATGGCAATACGGATTGGTATATGTGCAAAACTAATTTTTTTTATCCAACCAAATACTAATAGAACCTAATTATCAGTTTTTGTTTAGAAATGGTACAATTTGTGTATCCATGTCGGATTTGATTGATAATTTTACAATTTATCTGATTCATTCTAATACCCGAACATAAAATGAAGACCTACAGGTTTGTACTTATCCTATTTTGGATTGCATTTATGCCAGCCCTGCTGACAGCTCAAAATACTGTTTATTATCAATCTCCCAGTCAGAATATACAGAAAGCCAAAGAGCTTTACATCGCCCGGAATTATGTGTCGGCAATCAATCAGTTTGATCAGATTGCCAAAGAGGCGGACGAAAATTCGGAGATCAGGGCCGAAGCAATGTTTTACAAAGCATTGTGCGGATTAAAACTCGACAACAGAAACGCCGACGGGCAGATTGCCGATTTTATGAACCAGTTTCCTGAAAGCTCCTTCAGAAACAGGGCTTCGTTTGAACTGGCGATTTATCATTTCGATAAAAAAAAGTATCAGGCAGTTCTCAAATCCTTTGAAGGGTTCGACAAAAATAAGTTGAGCAAAGATGAACTTGCTCATTTTTATTATATGCGGGGATATTCGAATTTTGAGCTTGAGAAAATGGATGCAGCAGCCTTGGATTTTTTTCAGATAAAAGAGGGAAATTCTCTGTATGCAGCTCCGGCACAATATTACTGGGGCCATATTCATTATCTGAAGGGAAATTACGAATCGGCACTTCAGGAGTTTTTGAAACTGCAGAAGAACCCGGTTTTCGAAAAGGTGATCCCTTTCTATATCAGTCAGATTTATTACAAACAGGGAAAATACAGCGAAGTAGTTAAATATACTGCTCCGCTTATAAACACCGTTCCGGCCAACCAGCAACCCGAACTGGCGCGTATTCTGGGCAGTTCGTATTTTCACCTTCGCCAGTTTAAAGAGGCCATCGAGTTTTTGGAGTTCTACCTATCGGATAAAAATAACCGCGGGCGCGAAGAAAATTACATGCTTGGATATTGCTATTACCTGAATAGCCAGGAGGCCAAAGCAGTTCCGCATCTCGAAATTGCCTCGAAAGGGAAAGATGAACTGGCACAAAATGCCTATTACCATTTGGCCGCTTCTTATGTGGTCATCAACGATAAAAATAAAGCAAGACAAGCTTTTCAGGCAGCCTCTGAATTCGATTTCGATGCCAAAATAAAGGAAGATGCACTGTTTAATTATGCTAAAATTACCTACGAGTTATCGTACTCGCCATTTAACGAAACCATCAAGGCATTCGACAAATACATTTCCCTGTATCCAAACTCGGAACGAAACGATGTTGCATACGATTATCTGGTAAAAGTTTACATGAGTACCAGCAATTACCGCGACGCAATGGCTTCGATCGAAAAAATAAAAGTTAAAAGCTCATCGGTAAAAAAGGCTTATCAGCGTGTTGCTTATTTCCGTGCGTTGGAAAGTTTCAATAACCTGGATTATTCAGGAGCGATTGAAAGTTTTGACAAATCGCTTGATACAGGCGATTTTGACAAGAATTACCGTGCGCTGTCGCTTTACTGGAAAGCCGAAGCAAACTATCGCCTTGGGAATTTCAACAATGCGGTTACCGGATACAATAGCTTCATGAAATCTGCCGGTTCATTTTCTCTTCCGGAATACAGATTGGCACATTACAATCTGGCTTATTCGTATTTTCAACTGAAGGATTATCCGAATGCTTCCGACTTTTTCAGGAAATATATAAACATTGAAGCAAATGGCCGTAACGAAAAAATAGCTGATGCCAGCAATCGTTTAGGCGATTGTTATTTTCTGAACCGCAATTATGCCGAAGCCATTTCCAGTTATGACAAATCGGCTCGTTTGAATTTGTATGATGCCGATTACGCACTTTTCCAGAAGTCTATTTGCCTTGGTTTGCAGCGCGATAATCAGGCGAAAATAAGTTCATTGCAGGCACTTGTACAGAATTATCCAAAATCATCTTATCAGGATGATGCCTTGTACGAACTTGGCCGGACTTATGAACGGGCAAATCAACCACAGCCGGCCATTGGATATTACAAGGACCTGATCAGCAAATTTACGCAAAGTAGTTTTTTGAACAGGGCACTCGTGCAACTTGGCCTGGTGTACTACAATGCGAACGAGTATAACACTTCGATAGGCTATTACAAACAAGTTATTGAACGATCGCCCAACAGCCCTGAAACACAGGTAGCGCTTGCCGGGATCAAAAACAATTACATTGAATTAAACGATGTGGATGCTTACTTTGCCTACACCGGCAAGTTGGGGAACGGAGTTCAGGTTTCGGTCAGCGAGCAGGATTCACTCACCTATCGATCGGCCGAAAAATTATACATGGCCCGAGATCCAAAAGCCCGTCAGCAACTCGAACGATACCTCACCCAATTTCCGCAGGGCAGTTTTGCACTGAATTCGCATTTTTATCTGGGCGAAATTTTGTACAATGCTGAAGAATCCTCGAAAGCATTGCAGGAATATGAATATGTAATTGCCCAGCAGGGAAATGGTTTTACTGAAACTGCTTTGTTAAAAGCGGGTGGTCTGCAATACAATGCCGGAAATTACAAGCAGGCTCTTTCTCATTTTGAAAGACTTTCAGGCATTTCAAATTCAGGAAATAACATGCAGAATGCCCAAACCGGGATAATGCGCAGTCAATTCAGATTGGCAAATTATTCGGCTTGTATCGAAGCAGCCAATCGTGTTCTGGTAACTGAAAAAGTTTCGGATATTCTGAAACGCGAAACGAATTACATGTTGGCTGTATCTTATTACAGAACTGGCGACAAAGACAAAGCTTTTCCGATTTTAACCAAACTTTCAGCCGATACCAATTCTGCTGAAGGTGCCGAATCGAAATTTCTGGTTGCAGATATTCTGTTCAGGAAACAAAAGCTTCAGGAAGCTGAAAAAGAGATTCTGGACTTCATTGACAAGAATTCACCACATCAGTTCTGGCTGGCTAAAAGTTTTATTTTGCTGTCGGATATTTATCTGAAAAACGGAGATGAATTTCAGGCAAAACATACACTCAAAAGTATTGAGGAAAATTATCCTGAACCAAATGATGGAATCATGGAAACAACCCGCCAGAAATTGCAGTTGATTGAAGCCAACGAAGCCAGCCAAACCAAAAATGAGCCGAAGCCACTTGAAATCAATATCAAAGGGGATAAATAGATTGTAAAAGGGAACAAAATATAAAGATATAAAAAGACCAATCTCATGAAGATCAGGAAAATATTCAGTATAACGCTGTTGATCGTGTCGGCCACATTCGGATCATTGAACGCTGTGGCACAAAAAGATACTACCAGAATCAAGCAGGAGGTAGAGGTTGTGAAAGCCTATCAGCCTGTCATTTCTGAGGTTGAAAAAATAAATGACATTCCTAAGATTAAAACAGAACAGCCGGAAGCTCCGGTTTTCGATTATTCGATTTACAGCAAGCCTGTTTTCTCGACTTTTGATGTTACTCCGGTTGCCGCTGCTAAAATGGTTGGAGAGCCCAAACCTGAAATGGAGATGGGTTTGTTGAAACTCGGCCTCGGAAGTTACATGACTCCATACGGTGAGTTGTTCTTTAATTCGCAGCCCGATAAAAATTCAAATTTCGGTATGCATTTCAAGCACCTGTCTTCATGGGGTGAGATTGGTTTGTTGAATGGTGATGTTGTTAAAGCACCTCAAAGCGAGAATGTTGCTGAAATATTCGGTAAAAGATTCTGGAGGAAATCAACAATTTCGGGCAGTTTGGCTTTCGACCGCAAATCGTTCAACTATTATGGATACACCGGCGATATGCTGTCGGATGAATTGAAAGATGAGATGATTCCCTATTATCAGGACAAACAATATTTCTCCAAAGGAACTGCAAAAGTGGGGTTGAAAGGCGAGAATATTTCGCCACTGGATTTCAATTACGATTTTGGTCTCAAATATCATTATTTCAAAAGTAAAACCGGTCAAACCGAAAATCAAACAGTGTTATCGGGTGACATGAGCAAAAAGTACGGCAAAACTTTCGGCCTGCTGAATACTTCGTTAACTTATTACCTTGCTGATGGCGTAATGAATAATTTCTCAAACAGTATCGGGCCCAAACAACAGATTCTAATCAGGATTAATCCTTCGGTAATGTGGAAAACCAGCAATGCGAAACTGCATGCGGGATTAAATTCAACCATTGTTTTTGA
>CAMDGL010000237.1 GCA_945897845.1 Chitinophaga pinensis
CGTGGTTCAATGATATCATCAATGTAACCGTATTCAGCTGCTTTGTATGGATTCGCAAACTTTTCCTTGTATTCTTCTTCAGCCTGGGCAACGTAAGCCAAACGTTCTGTTTCATCTTCAATGGCTGAAATCTTTTTGTTCCTGAGAACTTCGATGGCGCCTTTTGGTCCCATCACTGCAATTTCGCCGGTTGGCCATGAGTAGTTAATGTCGCCGCGCAGGTGTTTCGAACTCATCACGCAATAAGCTCCACCGTATGATTTACGTAGGATAACAGTCACTTTTGGTACAGTGGCTTCGCCATAAGCAAACAATAATTTTGCACCGTGAATAATGATACCGCCGTATTCCTGAGCAGTTCCGGGAAGGAAGCCGGGAACGTCAACCAGGGTAACGATCGGAATGTTGAATGCATCGCAGAAACGAACAAAACGTGCTGCTTTGCGTGACGCATTGATATCGAGCACACCTGCAAGGTAGCAAGGCTGGTTGGCCACAATACCTGTTGAGATGCCATTGAAACGGGCAAATCCAATTACGATATTCTGAGCGTAGTTACGGTGAACTTCAAAAAATTCGTTGTAGTCAACAATCGAGTGGATTACATCTTTTACATCGTATGGTTTGTTCGGATTGTCAGGAATTACGGTGTTGAGAGAATCTTCCAGACGGTCAATCGGATCGTCGCAGGGAAGCAATGGCGCATCTTCCAGGTTGTTTTGCGGCAGGTAGCTCAACAGTTTGCGGATCAGTGAAATACCTTCCTGCTCGTCTTCAGCAACAAAGTGGGTAACTCCTGATTTTGAACCGTGAACTGAAGCGCCGCCTAGTTGTTCGTCGGTCACCACTTCACCGGTAACTGTTTTTACTACTTTTGGTCCGGTTACAAACATGTAACTGGTATTTTTGCTCATGATGATAAAGTCGGTCAGGGCTGGTGAATAAACCGCACCACCTGCGCAAGGGCCGAAAATGGCTGATATCTGCGGAATAACTCCGGAAGCCATGATATTGCGTTCGAAAATTTCAGCATAACCGGCCAAAGCAGTTACACCTTCCTGAATACGTGCGCCGCCTGAGTCGTTGATGCCGATAACCGGAGCGCCGACTTTCATGGCCATGTCCATAACTTTGCAAATTTTCAGTGCATAAGTTTCAGACAATGAACCTCCGAAAACGGTAAAATCCTGTGCATACAAATATACCACACGTCCGTCGATTGTTCCCTGACCTGTTACAACGCCGTCACCCAGAAATTTTGTTTTTTCCATGCCGAAGTTGTCGCAACGGTGGGTTACGAACATGTCATACTCTTCAAAACTACCTTCGTCGAGCAACAGTTCAATACGTTCGCGGGCAGTCAATTTGCCTTTTTCGTGCTGTGCTTCAATTCTTTTCTCTCCGCCTCCGAGTTTTGCTTCAACGCGCAGATCAATCAGCTTTTTTATTTTGTCTTGATTATTCATATTGGATATAATAAGTTGTGAGTAACTATTTGTCAGAGCAAAGTTCGGTCAATACGCCGAGTGTCGATTTTGGGTGAAGGAAACCGATGGTCAAACCTTCAGCGCCTTTGCGACCGGTTTTGTCGATCACCTGAACGCCTTTTGCAGCAACATCATTCAACGCATCGTTTACGTTTTCAACAGCAAAAGCAAGGTGATGAACACCCGGACCTTTTTTTTCAATGAATTTTCCTATTGGCCCTTCCGGATCAGTTGACTCAAGAAGTTCAATTTTGGTTTGTCCAACTTTAAAGAAAGCGGTCTTTACTTTCTGGTCAGCCACTTCTTCAACGGCATAACATTTCAGTCCCAATACATTTTCATAATAAGGAATGGCTTCTTCCAGGTTTGTTACAGCTATTCCAATGTGTTCTATATGTGATATTTCCATCATGTGTAAGTATTTAATTAATAAGGAATATTCTTGTTTTCAGCAGATGTTTTTTCGCGCTGCAAAAGTACAGATACATTCTATCTTTTTAAACCAATTGCTCTATTATTCGAAAAAATGACTGTGTGTTTTGCAACAGTATATATAATTGCAAAGAAAAAAGGCAGATTTTGAGGCCTGCCTTTATTTATTTTAGATATTTCTGTTATCTCTTACAAAATGGAAATGTGATCCATAGCGTTCAAAAGCTGCTTTTTCCAATGATTCCCTATGTGCAGGATGTGCAATTGAAATAAGCAAACGGGCGCGTTCCTGTAATGTTTTTCCGTAAAGGTTAACAGCGCCATGTTCGGTAACAACCCAGTGGATGTTGGCACGGGTGCTAACAACTCCTGAACCTTCAATCAGTGTCGGGCATATTTTTGAAACACCTTTTGCTGTTACCGATGGCAACGCAATAATTGGTTTTCCACCTTTGGAATGACCGGCACCACGAATAAAGTCAATCTGTCCGCCCACTCCTGAATAATGTTTTATGCCAATAGAATCGGCACAAACCTGGCCGGTAATATCAATCGCAAGGGCTGAGTTAATGGCAGTAACTTTGTCGAGTTTACGGATAACAGCGACATTGTTGGTGTGTGCAACATCCATCATGGCCACACGCGGATTGTCGTCAACAAAGTCATATAAAGCCTGAGATCCCATCAGGAACGATGCAACCATTTTGCCTTTGTCGATACTTTTGTGTTTTCCGGTAACGATTCCTTTTTCAACCAAAGGCAGAATGCCATCTGCAAACATTTCGGTATGTACTCCCAGATCTTTGTGGTTGCCCAGTTGAGCCAGTACGGCGTTTGGAATACCGCCGATACCCATCTGCAGGCAAGCGCCATCTTCAATCAAAGATGCAACGTTGATACCGATCTGAACTTCTTCAGGAGTCAATGGGTCAAATCCGTGTGAGTATAATTTAATATCGTCTTCTACAAAAATGTCAATCTGGTCAACATGAATCATTGCATCGCCCCAACAGCGCGGTACATTTGGATTTACAGCTGCGATTACCACTTTTGCACATTCAATTGCTGCCAAAGTTGCATCAACAGAAGTTCCCAGCGACACGAACCCATGTTTATCCGGAGGGGAAACCATGATCATTGCAACATCAACGTTCAGGTAGCCTTCGCGAATCAATTTTTGTGTTTCGCTCAAAAATACCGGAATATAGTCTGCATAACCGGCTTGAGTTTGTTTGCGCAGGTTTCCGCCAACGAAAAATTGTTCTGATTCGAAAATTCCTTCAAACTCAGGATTTGCATACTCAATATTGCCTTCAACATGGATGTGTTGAATTTTGACGCCATACAATTCGCCATTTCTTCCGCGCTCAACCATTGGTTTGATCAGCGTGTGCGGGGTTACAGCTACCGAGCTTAAATGAACCCTATCGCCTGATTTAATGACTTTTACTGCTTCCTGAGGAGATACGTATTTAATTTGTTTCATAATTGTGTTTTGAAAAGATTGCCCTTTAAATTTGCGCGCAAATATAAATAGAAATTTTTCAACCGACCCTGATGATAATTCGATTTCAAGCGCTTCCATGCAAATGAACTGGGTATGTAAACTTAGTGTTAAGAATCATTTACTGCCTGATGTGCAGATATATATGTAGATTCATAGATGTGTCTGGAGTTATGGTTGTCACATGGTCAAATTGTCACATGGCTAAATTGTTAAATGATTATTGTTATCACTTGACTACAATCAAGCAGCCATTCAACCATCCAACTATTCAGTCATTCAACCTGTCTTTACCCAATTGTTAACACTGACCTGTTATTTACTTTTTTAACAGGTTTAAGCCTGAAATTTTTATCTTTGCCGCGTTCATTTTTCCTGATTATTGCATTAATCTCATTCAAAAAAACATTCAAAAATGATTCTATTCTTTAAGACTCCGCAAAACACTTTGATTGCTTTAAATTCAACCAATAACCTAAGTCAGGATAATATTGAAAAGCTAATTTGGCTGTTTGGAGAAGCTGAAAAGCTTGATGATCAGGTTTTATACGGATGGTTTGTTGGACCACGAAAAGAGATGCTGACTCCATGGAGTACCAATGCTGTTGAAATCACACAAAACATGGGAATTCAGGGAATTGCACGAATCGAGGAATATATTCAGGTTGCCGATCAAACTGCCGGATTCGATCCAATGTTAAAGGCTTTGTATCACAACCTTGACCAAACCATATTTACAATCAATAAAAAACCCGATCCAATTCTTGAAATTGGCGATATTGCGGCCTACAACGATCAGGAAGGATTGGCGCTGAGTGCAGATGAAATTGACTACCTGAATTCTGTTTCAGAAAAACTGGGCCGGAAATTAACTGATGGCGAGGTGTTTGGCTTCTCGCAAGTGAATTCGGAACATTGCCGCCACAAAATATTCAACGGTACTTTTATCATCGATGGGGTAGAGCAGGAGATGTCCCTTTTTCAGCTCATAAAAAAAACATCGCAGCAAAATCCAAACTTGATAATATCAGCATACAAAGACAATTGCTCTTTTGTACAAGGGCCTGTTGTTGAGCAATTTGCACCAAAAACGCAGGATAAGCCCGATTTTTTCGAGGTTACCGATGTGGAAATGGTTTTATCTCTGAAAGCCGAAACACACAATTTCCCGACTACTGTAGAACCCTTCAATGGCGCTGCAACCGGAACTGGCGGTGAAATTCGCGACCGGATTGCCGGTGGAAAAGGCAGTTTGCCAATTGCCGGAACTGCCGTTTACATGACTTCCTATCCACGAAACAAAAATGCAAGCCCCCTAAATCCCCCGAAGGGGGACTTAAACAGCCAGGTTAGCGGAAATTCAGAAGAATATACTGGTCTTAAATCCTCCCCATCGGGGAGGTTTGGAGGGGCTTCGTGGGAAAATGCAGTACCTGAGCGCGACTGGCTGTACCAGACTCCGGAAGAAATCTTAATCAAAGCTTCGAACGGAGCCAGTGACTTCGGAAATAAATTCGGCCAGCCGATTATTACCGGATCAGTAGTGACTTTCGAACATTTTGAAAACGGCCGGAAATACGGCTACGACAAAGTAATCATGCAGGCCGGGGGTATTGGCTTCGCAGCAAAAAAAGATAGTCTGAAAGACGAACCAACCAAAGGCGACAAAGTTGTGCTTTTGGGTGGCGATAATTACCGCATTGGAATGGGTGGGGGAGCAGTTTCCTCGGTTGCAACTGGCGAATTCGAAAATCACATAGAACTGAATGCCGTGCAGCGTGCCAATCCTGAAATGCAGAAACGTGTTTACAATGCCATTCGTGCCTTGGCTGAATCGTCTGAAAATCCAATTATAACTGTACACGACCACGGTGCAGGCGGTCATCTAAATTGTCTTTCGGAATTGGTGGAAGCAACCGGAGGTAAAATTGATACCTCGAAATTGCCGGTTGGCGACCCAACACTTTCGCAAAAAGAAATCATTGGAAACGAATCGCAGGAACGCATGGGACTGGTGATGCACGAAAAAGATGTACCGCTGTTGCAGCGCATTGCTGACCGCGAACGTGCTCCGATGTATGTGATTGGTGAAGCTACCGGCGACATGCAGTTTACCTTCGAAAACTCGAAAACCGGAGAAAAACCAATCGATTGGCAGCTTTCGTACATGTTTGGCAAACCACCAAAAACGGTTTTGACCGATACCACCAGAAATGAAAAATTTGCTGATCTGGAATACGATCAGTCCAAAATAGAAAATTACCTTGAAGATGTTTTGCAGCTCGAATCTGTTGCCTGTAAAGATTGGTTAACCAACAAAGTTGACCGCTCGGTAACCGGACGTATTGCCAAACAGCAGTGTGTTGGGCAATTGCAGCTTCCTTTGAATAATGTTGGCGTCATCACACTCGATTACCAGGGCGAAAAAGGTTTGGCAACCACCATTGGACATGCGCCAGTTGCTGCCATGGTTGATGCCGAAGCCGGATCGGTTTTGTCGATTGCAGAATCATTGACCAATCTGGTTTTTGCTCCG
Organism: Chitinophaga pinensis; assembly: GCA_945897845.1. GTDB lineage: Bacteria > Bacteroidota > Bacteroidia > Bacteroidales > Prolixibacteraceae > Aquipluma. Next base: position 5,960 of record CAMDGL010000237.1, read on the forward strand.
TTATCAGATCAGTTAAAAGGTGTTTCGTTGAGCGCAAACTGGATGTGGCCGGCCAAAAATGAAGGCGAAAATGCACGCATTTACAAAGCGGTAAAGGCTGCCAGCGATTTTGCCTGTGAACTGGGAATCAATATTCCGACCGGAAAAGATTCGATGTCGATGACTCAGAAATACAAAGA
>CAMDGL010000238.1 GCA_945897845.1 Chitinophaga pinensis
AGCGTAAAATTTTCAGGAACGTTTGTTCTGCACCGGGGAAAAAGTTTTGCCGTATGCAACTGCGAACATAAAAATAATGATCATCGGCTATTTCCTTCTGATAATCCTTCCAAACCTGTATTTTGCCTTCTCGTTTCATCTGCTTGTAATTTGTTTTTTAATTGTCAGATGCCCGCCTGTCCGGCCGGCCGGGAACTCGCCAGATTTGTTCTTGCATGTATATGGAAGATTTCTTTGTGGCTCGTTTCATTGTCGGTTGTGTTTGCCGTTGTTGGTGGTAAAAATGTGATTTACATAGTCAGAATAATCATCTTCTCCTTCGCTAAAACCCATGCTTTCAGCTTTGATTTTTGAGAAATGTTCAATTTTGTCGAAGCGATCAAATCCACCGGTTACTTCAAATATCCGGTAAATTTCGTCCAGCGATTCCTGTGGTATTTTGCGCAAAGCGCCTTCGCCATCGCCCTTGTAATTGGCGCCAACCCGTTCGTAAACTTCTCTGCTGTTTTCATAAATCCATTCGCCAACCGGACCAAGTTCGGGGTGCAATTCAGGAATCAAACTTTCAGGAAGTACGCAATAGCCTTTGTAGGCTACATTTTCCCCAACGGTTCGTTTGATGGCCAATTGCTGTCTGCCTTTTTCCGATTCGGTGAAATAGCCCAGTTCCTGAGACAAATTTCGCAATGCCATGATAATCAGTCCTGGAGTATTGCCGCGCGGACAACGGGTTTTGCACGACATGCATTCGCCGCAATACCAAATTGTCTCGCTTTTCAGGAGTTCTTCTATTTTTTTATTGTCTTTTGATTGTACAATGCCGGCAATGATTCGTGGATCGTAGTCGTAAAATTCGGCAGCGGGGCAAATGGCAGTGCAAATACCGCAATTCATGCAGGATTTCAGCCCTTCAGAAAACCGGATATCTTTGGATAGCTCCAGGTATAGTTCCATTTTTGGTTCCAGATTTTAACAACTTAAAAGTAATTTCTAAAACTTTAAGCAGGTTCAGTCTAAAACCTTATTTTCCGTAAGTATTTGTGCGTATTTCTATTGGTTGAAATTGAAGTAAAGTGTTATGTATTTCTCGTACAGGAACATATTGGGCTGGCTCATTGGCCCTAATGTTTCAGCTTTTGTGAATTTGGTGCCGATTGGATTGATTCCATGCAAAAACGAAATATTACCTGCCGGAAATTCAGGGGAAGTATTGTCGTTTCTCGCTCCTTTTGGTTTTTCAGGTGTAAAGAGGCGAATGAAAACATCTTCGTCGGGACAAACAATGGTGAAGTTTTGTTCTTTTGACTGAATGGTTGCCCAGTTGAAATTGCGGTGATAGCCCTTGAATTCAGGATAAATCCAGCTTTCGCCGGTAATCGTATTGTTGTAAGCTTTTTCCCAAACATTTAAAGTATTGCCTTTCATTCTGTTTTTCCATACACGGTAAGGTCCGTAGCCCATCCAGCGCACACCTGTAACTTCTTCTTCAGGATAATCGAAACTGATGCCCATGAATTTATTTTGATTGGGCGCTTTGTACAATACTTCCAGTTTTAACCAGCCAGATTCCTGAACCGTCCATTTTACCTTTTTAAGAGCACCTTTATAAATACATTCAACAATATGGTTCCCGTTTTCAGCATAGTTTTTTATTTCCTGAAACTCGGATGATCCGTCTGCAGGGAAAGGTCCGCGGATAAAACTTACGCCTTGATCTTTATTTTTAACTGCTGAAAGAAATCCGGTAATTTTATCCCATTTGAATGAAAGGTCATTTATTTGAGCAGTAAGTCCCATCGAATCTTCAGTGATTTTGACTTTTCCGGTGCGATCTGTTGAAACGATTTCATCGGCAATCGTTTTGGCTTTTTTGATGGGCCAGCTCCATGTGAAAATTTCGCGTCCGTGCGGATCGGTTGCTGTAATGTACAGCACATCGTAATCGAAAAAATGTACCGGAATAAACATCCGAAGTTTTCCCTTTTGTCCGGGTTCCAGATCGGGCGAATCGATTTTTCCGTTTTCGCTCAATTTTTCTGAAGATTCATCGGGCTTGGGTAAATCAACCAATTTATAGCTGAACTTGCAGTCTTTCAGATTGGTATAGATATACCGGTTTTCGATCGGGAATTCTCCATTGAAAGTGGATGTGATGTACCGGGTTTCAAAAAATACGGGCGACCATATTTCTTTGATGGTAAAATAACTGCCCTCTTTTTCCAGATTAGGGCCAACAATCCCGTCGGCTGCCAGATTCCCTTTGGTATCAAGCATTCCGCCCTTGTCAGTTCTGACTACTGCTTCATCAGCATAATCCCACAAAAAACCTCCGGCAGAGAGTGGATTTTTCAACATCATGTTCCAGTAATCTTCCAGACCTGCACCTTGCCCGCCGTCGTACAAGCCATGCAGAAATTCAGTTGGGAAAACGACCTTTCGGCCTTGTTGATGAGTGCCAGCTCCGTAATTGTAATCTTTGTAATGCTGTGTGTCTGTTCCCCTGAATTCTGCCCAGGGATGGATGAGCGGACGTTTCTGCGGATCGAGTTCATCGAAGAAACGGTCCAGATCAGTATTCCAGCCGCCTTCGTTGCCGTTGTCCCACACCACTATGGATGGATGGTTGACATCTTTTGCGAGCATTTCCTGAGCAAGCAGTGAGCCAACGCGGGTGTCGTAAGCAGTTTGCCATCCGGCCAGTTCGTCAAGCACAAACAACCCAAGTGAATCGCAGGCATCCAAAAAATGATCGTCCGGCGGATAATGTGACATGCGCACGGCATTCATGTTCATATCTTTCAATGTGTTAACATCTTCAATACTAACTTGTTTATTCAGGGTCCGTCCGGTATTTGGCCTGAACGAATGTCGGCAAACACCTTTGAACATGACTTTTTCACCATTCACATAAATGCCGTCGCTTTCACGCAGTTCAACGGTTCGGAAACCAAATTTTTCAGTCACCTCATGTATTGTTTGCAAGTCACTGATTAGTTGTATGTCAACCCGGTAGCGGTTAGGTGATTCGGGTGTCCATGACTTTATGTTTTCGGCAAACGTTTGCAAATGCACTGCTGTTTGATTCTTTTCCAGAATTACTGAAAATGGCGAGCCAATCGATTCTCCTGAAAGTGTTTTTAGTTGCGCCTTGACTTCCATTCGCTCGCGGATGTTGTTCAGAAAAACGTCCACCTGAAAAGAACCGTCGGCTTTTGCATCGAGCGCAATCCGTTCAATGTTCGACTTTGGCTTGGCTTCCAGAAATACCGGACGAAAAATGCCGCCAAAAATCCAGAAATCGCAGCGGCGCTCCGCTTCATTTACACCCTCATTTTCAGAATGTTTGGCCACCGAAACTTCGAGCAGGTTTTCTTTTCCGTATTTTACAAGTTCGCTGACGTCGTATTTAAAGCGGTAGAAACTACCCTGGTGCATTTTTCCAGCAGTAACGCCGTTAATTTTGACTTTGGTGTCGGTCATCGATCCATCGAAAACAATGTTTACCTGCTTGTTCTTCCACTCTTTGGGCACCTGAAATTTATATTTGTACAAACCCATTTCCTTGCCACGGTCTTCGTCCTTGTCTCCACCGTAGTTGTAGATGCCAAATCCTTGCAGCTCCCAGTTGGAGGGAACCGGAATCTGTGTCCATTTGCCTGAGTTTTGTCCTTCGGTACAAAAGAAATCCCAGTTGACAGTTTGGTCGCTGCCTGTTCCTGAAAGAAAATGAATTTCGGTTTTTTGGGCTTGAACGATGGAAGTAGTGAAGAAAAACAAGGTGATTAGTGCAGCGGAAATACGTTTCATTGCCTTTTGATTTTGGTTGGTTCTGGTTTTTCAAAAGTAGGTAAAATATCGCGGAGAAGATAAGGTCATCGGATCAATACTTTAATCATTGCGTTTCTATTCCCAAACGTTAAATCCTTTTTTCAACACCTTGATCCGATGACGGAAAGGGGGGAAAGTTCATCGGATCAATTCTCTACCAGCTTTTCAGATCCAAAACGTGAAATCTGTTTTTTAACACCTTGATCCGATGACGGAAATGACGGGAAGTATCTTTTTACATCTGCTTCAGGATGAATGTAATCTGAAGTTCCAGCCAAATAACCGGCCAATTGACGGGCAAAATAAGGACCGAGCAAAACTCCTTTTGAACCAAGTCCATTAAAAATTCCGATTTGAGGATATTCGGGATGAAATCCAACAACCGGCTTGCGGTCGTGCATGGTTGGGCGGATTCCAGCTTTTTGACTGATAATTTCAGGAATTAGCGGAGTGATTTTTTTGAATTTGGCCAGCAATTCTTCGCGGGCGAAATTGGTTGTTTTCCAGTTTAATTCATCCCAGGAATAAGTTGCGCCAACTTTGTACCGGTCGTTGCCAGCCGACATCACAAACACTTCGTCGCTGATGATTTCGTTCAGGTTCAATTCCGGAATTTTCAGCTCGAGTATTTCCCCTTTTGAATGTTTGAATTTCAGATTTTGAAAATATGGATTTTGATCAGCGGAAGGTCCTTCACAAAAAATGATCTTTTGGGCTGAAACATCATTATAGCTGATTGAATCGGGTTGGAGAGTCAGCTTTTCGTATTCAAATTTTTCATTTCGGATTAAATTTCGCTGCTTTAAAAATTCTAAAAATCCTGAAATAAGTTTTTGCAGATCAAGTCGTCCGGCCTTATTGACGATACCAAATTTAGAATCAGCAGTCATATTTTTGTTCCTGAAATTTAGTTCAGGAGTTGCATCCAAGTAAGCTTCCAATTGGTTTGAAATTGCTTTTTCTTTCCAGAAAACTGACTCGTTTTCGTTTAACCTCTTTATCATCCGACCGGGATAATACAACTCTTCATTCAGCAAATTCTCCAATTGGCGATAGGTTTTTTCCATCTGCGGAAAAGCGCATCAACCAGCCAGCTTTTTGTCATCCGCCGAAAAACAACCGGATTGATTATTCCGGCGGCGACTTCCGAAGCTTTTGGTGCCGCCGGATCGTCGAAGACCAGAACCGACTTTCCAAGTTGTATTAATTCATGCGCCAGCAAAGTTCCGGCCAGCCCCTGACCGACAATGATAAAATCTGCGTTCATGGTTAATAAACCCTATTTCTTCTTCCCATCGTTCAGTTCCAGATTCACAAAAACAGGCAAGTGATCGGATGGATAACGCAGGTCTTTTGAATCGGTCAGTACGCCGTATTGTTTGACTTCAACCTTGTCATTTACAAAAACATAGTCGATCCGGTCTTTTAGCGGACTGTCGAATTTAAACCCGTTGAAAGTTCCGGTTGGGCCATAAGGCGATTCTTTGGTAACTGAACGTGAATCGTGCAGTTCTTTTGTAATAACAGCGATGGGTGCCTGTTCAGGAGTCAGATTGAAGTCTCCGGTCAATATTACCGGAAGTTTTGAGGTGTTCAACTCTTTGATTTTTTTTAGAATGAGCTTTGCAGATTCGGTCCTGGCTTTAACTCCCATGTGATCGAAATGGGTATTGAATACCATGAATTGTTTGTCTTTTTTGTCCGTTTCGAGCAAGGCCCACGTGCAAACCCGGTTGCAGGCAGCATCCCAGCCGAAACCCGGTTTGTCCGGAGTTTCGGAAAGCCAGAAGGTACCACTTTTCAGTGCTTTAAATTTCTTTGAATTATAAAAAAGTGGTGAGAATTCGCCTGCTTTTTTGCCATCATCGCGCCCCACACCTACCCATTTCATATTGGGAAGTTTGGCTTGAATATCTTCAATCTGTCCGATAAAGGCTTCCTGAAGTCCAAATATTTCAGCCTGATGAAAATCCAGCAAAGCGCTCACCTGACTGCTCCGTTTGGGCCATGCATTTTCTTCGTCAGCCGGAGTGTTCATGCGTATGTTATAAGTTAATACTCGAAGGTTTTGGGCCATTGCAAAATTGACTGATAACACTAATAAGATGAAGGTAATACGTTTCATTCGGCACAAAAATTATAGGTTGGATAGTCACAAGGTTTGTTGTCGGTTTTTATAACAGTAACCCGCTGTTCAGTTCCTTTGTTCAGGATAAAGGAGTAGCAGAAATCAACAATTTCGTTGAAATTTGCAGTCATTGGTTTGCCCGCAATTTCATGCGCAGCATTGCAATAAGTCAC
>CAMDGL010000239.1 GCA_945897845.1 Chitinophaga pinensis
GTTATTGCCGCATCTTCTCATCTGAACATTATTTTCCTGGTTCCTATTCTGATTGCAGCTGCAATAGTGGGCAATTATTTCAACTATGGCATTGGCAAACTCATAGGCAACAAAATTGAACACAGCCAGAACCGGTTTGTAAAAAAATACCTTGTAAAATCGATTATTGAGACCCGCAAGTTTTACCAGAAACATGGAAAAAAGTCCATCATTATCGGTCGCTTTTTCCCGGTTATAAGAACCTACATTCCATTTCTGGCGGGCACCGTAAAATTTGACTACCCGATGTTCGGAAAATACACTGTCATTGGCTCTGTCATTTGGGTTCCATTCTTTACCCTGACTGGATTTTTTCTTGGAGGAATCACTTGGATAAGAGACAATTTCGAACTGATTTTCCTGGGCTTAATCATTGTAACACTCATCCCTTTCTTCTATACTGCCGCTAAAATGTTTTTCACTAAAAAGAAAGCCTGACAAAAAGGGCAAGCACAATAGAATACCTATTTATTCAACAAAAAACCTATTTTTGATATTCCAAAAAAAAATAGATTTTATGTCGAAATTATTTATCACAAAACCAATTTCAAAATTACTTGCCGAATCAAATTCTGATCAGGGACTGAGAAGGACATTGACTGCTACTAACCTTACTACCCTTGGCATTGGAGCAGTTATTGGCGCCGGAATATTTGTACTCACCGGTCAGGCTGCGGCTCAATACGCCGGACCTGCAATTGTCATTTCATTTCTGATTTCAGGATTTGCCTGCCTACTGGCGGGTTTGTGCTATGCAGAATTTGCTTCGATGATCCCAATTTCAGGAAGTGCATATACTTATGCATATGCAACCATGGGCGAATTTATGGCTTGGATTATTGGATGGGACTTAATTTTGGAATACCTTTTTGCAGCTTCAACCGTTGCTGTTGGATGGTCGGGTTATGTGGTGAGCTTTCTGAAAGACTTCGGCCTCATTATTCCGGCTCAGTTCACAGCGGCATGGGGTTCGGTTTTGGTTGATATTCCAAATATTGGATGGAAATCCCTTACTCCTGAATTGATCAAAAACCTGACAGATTCGGGTATTGGCATCGACAGCCTTCCGCATCTGACGGCCATATTAAACCTGCCCGCCATGTTTATTGTGGCTGCGGTAAGTTTATTGCTATTAATTGGAATCCGCGAATCAGCCAGATTCAACAATGGAATGGTCTTCATCAAAGTGTTTGTCATTCTGTTATTCATTGGTATCGGAGCATTTTTTATTACCAAAGCCAACTGGAAACCTTTTATTCCTGAAAATACCGGAGAATGGGGACATTATGGCTGGAGTGGTATTTTTCGCGGAGCTGCTGTAATTTTCTTTGCTTATATTGGTTTTGACGCAGTTTCGACTGCTGCACAGGAAGCAAAAAATCCGCAAAGAGACATGCCAATCGGAATTTTGGGATCACTCGGAATTTCAACTATTTTATACATACTGGTCGCCATAGTTTTAACTGGTATCGTAAGCTACACCTTTTTAAATGTTTCCGATCCTATTGCCGTTGGAGTTGATGCCATGGGATCCGATCTTTTCTGGTTACGGCCAATTATTAAAATAGCTGCCATCGCAGGATTGAGTTCCGTGATTCTCGTTTTACTGATGGGACAACCACGTATCTTCTATTCAATGTCGAAAGACGGATTATTGCCGCCTGTTTTTTCGAAAATCCATCCGCGATTTAAGACACCGTATGCCAGCACACTGATTACCGGTTCCATCGCACTGATTCTGGCGGGCATACTTCCGATTAATATTCTGGGCGAGCTGGTTTCGATCGGAACACTGCTGGCATTTGCAATCGTATGTATTGCCGTTGTTATTCTCCGAATCAAAAGACCGGATATTAAAAGATCATTCAAAACTCCGTTTTCTCCATTTGTCCCGATTTTGGGCGCTGGTATCTGCATACTGCAAATGCTTTCTCTGCCATGGGAAACTTGGGCGCGATTAATTGTGTGGATGGCATTGGGGTTTATCATTTATTTTACCTACGGAATTAGAAACAGTAAACTAAGGGAATAACCTATAAGTTATGAAGCTAAATGCAATCATCAGTCTAAAACCGCTTGGCTTTATGTGGCCAACTGCAAATCCTTTTCTTTTTTGTGCTCACCATCTTGATTATTTTCCTGCTGGAAACCAAGAAATGGGACCGGCCGCTTCGCTCAAGGGTCGTGATATCGGGCAGGATTTTACAATTAAGGATGGCTGGAGAATGTACCACGGCGAAACCATTCCAGGCTTTCCGGTACATCCGCACCGGGGATTTGAAACTGTTACCATTGTCCTCACCGGATTTGTTGACCATTCCGATTCTCATGGACAGGCAGGAAGATATGGCCAGGGCGATGTTCAATGGATGACAGCAGGCGCTGGCTTACAGCACAGTGAAATGTTTCCTCTGCTTGACGAAGACGGTGAAAATCCGCTGGAACTATTTCAGGTTTGGCTCAACCTGCCCAAAGCGAAAAAATTTGCAGAACCATATTTTAAAATGCTTTGGTCCGAAGATATTCCTGTTTATAAAACGATGGATGAATATGGGAAATCAGTTGAAATAAAAGTAATTTCAGGAAGTGTTGGCAATGTTGCGGCAATTACTCCCGCTCCTGATTCTTGGGCTGCCGATCCGAAAAATGAGGTTGCGATCTGGACCATTAAAATGGAACCTGGTGCCCATTTGGTAATTCCTGCTGCAAGTGAGCTTACCTCACGAACTATGTATTTTCACAAAGGCGCTTCAATTACGATAGATGAAACAAATATTATTTCAGGACAAGCAATTGAGATGAAAGCCAATATAGAACTGATGATTGAAAATGGTGATTCAGAAAGTCATTTGCTACTTTTGCAGGGCAAGCCAATCGATGAACCGGTTGTGCAATACGGCCCATTTGTGATGAATAGCCAGACTGAAATAAAACAAGCCATTGCTGATTATCAGAGAACTGAATTTGGTGGCTGGCCTTGGCCGAGGCGCGATCAGGTGCATCCCCGAATACAGGGAAGATTTGCAATATACAGCGATGGTTATGAAGAAATCAGACGATGAATGTAACTTCAGGAAAATTCAAAAAAAAAGGAATGAATTACTTCATCCCTTTTCTCACAAAACCAAACTTATTTTTCTATGAAAAAAAATGTAACCTCTTATTCCTATTGCATGCTTTAAAAATAGTGTATATAACAGTTAACGCATCTGAACCAAAGTTAAAGAACCTTAAAACAAATATTTCGATATTCACATTATTGTCAATTTGTGAATAAGTCATCCGGGACAATAAAAAAAGGATGGCCCCAACCATCCTTTTCTACCTAACCAAACCTATTTCTATGAAAAAAACCAATGCTCTGATAGCTTATATAAAACTACGATGCAAATATAATCCGGCAATCAGTTAACGTCTATGAACGATCGTTAAGTATTGTTAAGATTTTATCGAATTAAAGTTTGTGAAGTTTTTTTGCTTCATCAACGAATGTATATATTTGTATTCGTCTGCGATGCAAAACAAATTCAAAACTTATTCGTTTGGGTAGCAGGTTCAACAAAACCACAAAAATGTATATGACAGGAATATTCTGGAAAATAGAACTACTTTTACGTAACAAATCACTTCTAAAACATTAAATATCAATAATCTATAAATTTAAAATCTATGACAAAGTACGTTTACACGTTTGGAAATGGTGCAGCCGAAGGAAAAGCTGACATGAAAAACCTGCTTGGAGGCAAAGGTGCAAACCTTGCTGAAATGAACCTGATTGGTGTTCCGGTTCCCCCTGGATTCACCATCACTACCGAAGTATGTGCCATTTACAATAAACTGGGTCGTGAAAAAGTGATTGAGCTTCTCAAGGCTGATGTTGAGGCGGCCATCGCACAGGTGGAAAGTCAAACCGGAGGAAAATTCGGAGACGCCGCAAATCCGCTTTTAGTATCGGTACGTTCTGGTGCCCGCGCTTCGATGCCAGGCATGATGGATACCATTCTAAACCTTGGATTGAATGACACTGTGGTGGAAGGCATGGCAAAAAAAACCGGCAATCCGCGTTTTGTTTGGGATAGTTACCGCCGTTTTATCCAAATGTACGGCGACGTCGTTCTCGACCTGAAACCAACCTCAAAAACCGACATCGATCCATTCGAAGAAATTCTGGAAGAGGTAAAACACGAAAAAGGAGTTATCAACGACAACGAACTTTCAGTTGATGCACTGAAAGAATTAGTTACCAAATTCAAGGCTGCTGTTAAAGAAAAAACTGGTCACGATTTTCCTGAAGATTCCTATGAACAGCTTTGGGGAGCCGTTAGTGCCGTGTTCAATAGCTGGATGAACGACCGTGCTATTTATTACCGCCAATTAAACCAGATTCCTGAAGAATGGGGAACTGCGGTTAACGTACAGGCAATGGTATTCGGAAACATGGGACTTTCTTCCGGAACAGGTGTTTGCTTCAGCCGTGATGCAGGAACTGGCGAAAACATGTTCAATGGAGAATACCTTATCAATGCCCAGGGCGAAGACGTCGTGGCAGGGATTCGTACCCCACAGCAAATTACGCTGGAAGGATCAAAAAGATGGGCTGTTTTGGCCGGTGTTACTGAAGAAGACCGTGCCGCAAATTATCCATCGCTTGAAGAGGCAATGCCGGAAATGTACCAGGAATTGTTTACCATTCAGAAAAAACTGGATACCTATTTCAAAGATATGCAGGATATGGAATTCACCATTCAGGAAGGCAAATTGTGGATGTTACAAACCCGTAACGGAAAACGTACCGGAGCCGCCATGGTGCAAATTGCCATCGACATGCTGAAAGAAGGTTTGCTCGACGAAAAAACAGCTTTACTCCGCGTTGAACCAAATAAATTAGACGAACTTTTACACCCTGTCTTCGATAAAAAAGCGATCAAAGCAGCCAAAGTTTTGGCCAAAGGATTGCCTGCATCTCCGGGTGCTGCAACTGGCCAGATCGTATTCTTTGCCGACGAGGCCGAAGAATGGGTTGCCCAGGGAAAAAACGTAGTTCTGGTGCGTATCGAAACTTCTCCTGAAGATCTTCGTGGTATGAACGTTGCCAAAGGTATTTTAACTGCCCGTGGAGGTATGACTTCGCACGCTGCCGTGGTTGCCCGCGGAATGGGTAAATGTTGCGTTTCGGGTGCAGGCGCTCTGCAAATTGATTACAAATTACGCACGATGACTGTTGGCGGAAAAGTATTCAATGAAGGCGATTTCATCTCACTGAACGGTACTACCGGCGAAGTTTATGAAGGCAAAATCGCCACCATAGATCCTGAATTGAGCGGCTACTTTGGCGAATTAATGGAAATCGCCGATAAATACAAACGCATGGTAGTTCGTACCAATGCCGATACTCCAAAAGATGCACAGATCGCCCGTAATTTTGGAGCACAAGGTATCGGACTGACCCGTACAGAACACATGTTTTTCGAAGGTGAACGCATCAAAGCCATGCGTGAAATGATTCTGGCCGACAATGTTGAAGGTCGCGAAAAAGCACTTGAAAAACTTTTACCGATGCAGCGAAGCGACTTTGAAGGTATTTTCGAAGCAATGGCCGGATATGGTGTAACCATTCGTTTGCTAGATCCGCCATTGCACGAATTTGTTCCTCACGAAGAAGCCAACCAACTCGAAATGGCCAAAGAAATGGGCATTTCGGTGGAGCAAATTAAACAAAAAGTAGATGGGTTGCACGAATTCAACCCAATGCTGGGACACCGTGGTTGCCGTTTAGGTATTACTTATCCTGAAATTACTGCCATGCAGGCACGTGCCATCATCGAAGCTGCGATGAACTTAAAGGCAAAAGGTGTTGATGCCCGTCCTGAAATAATGGTTCCACTGGTTGGCACAGTTGCCGAGTTGAAAAACCAGACTGAAATCATTCGTGCCACTGCCGAAAAAGTGTTTGCCGAAAAAGGTGACCGCATAGATTATCAGGTTGGTACCATGATTGAAATTCCACGTGCTGCCTTAACCGCCGACCATATTGCTGCGGAAGCCGATTTCTTCTCTTT
>CAMDGL010000240.1 GCA_945897845.1 Chitinophaga pinensis
TGATCCTGACACAGGTAGTTTACCTGCCAGCGTTTTTTCAGGCCTTTCGACCAATCGGTTTGGATACCTGTTGTTGCGCTTTTCCCTTCAAAGTTTGCACCTCTCCAGTTTGTCCAATCTGCATCTCCGGATGTAACCGGCGGAATTGACGCCACTGCTTGCGGAATATTATCCTGTTTGCCGGTTAGTGGTTCACTTCCTGAAATCATTTTATACACCTGATATCCGAAATATGCTCCGGCTACCAATACAATAGCAACAATTGCAAGAATAATTTTTACTGATTTTTTCATGTGTCTGGTTTTTGATTTTTTTGGTGACATAAATATAAGTATTTAGGTTCCAAATACGAATTGTGTGGGTAAAGTATTCATTTGCCTATTTTAAATTGAAGAAATGACCAATTTCTTACTAAGTTAAAAAAATCCATTAGCCGTCGGAACGTCAGCTATCAGAAAGCGGCGGAGCCGCAAAATATTTGTAGTAAAAAAGTTGATAAAAGCTGGTAAGGTGCAGCGCACCGTAATACTAAAAATAATATGTGCCTATATTTCGGTGCTCCGCACCTTTTGTGTGTATTGCATCATATACTACAAATATCAACGGTGCTCTGCACCTGAAAATGCTTGCTTCAGTTTACCCATACGAAACGTTATAGAACCAGTATTTAACTATTCTCTTTTTACAACCGCTATTAAATCCCCGACAGAATTAATAAACAAATTTCAAAAATTTCCCTAATCTTCTGATAAATTAATATTTGCTTAGCATTCAGAACTTTATAATTGTATAGTTTTGCGCCCTGCTTGGAAGAACAACGGGTGATTTTACCCTGAACTTTCAGTGAATAAGTTATTTATAAAAGGAATATACATGAAGCGCATCAATGAATACAAGCGGTTATTTAATGTTGAACACGACACCGATCTAAAAACGCTAAAAACTACCTATAGAAGTCTGGTAAAAGAATGGCATCCCGATAAATTTGCAGAAGGTGACGAGTTGGCTGCTGAGGCTGAATTGAAAAGCCGTCAAATTATTGATGCCTATCACTTTTTGGTAAGTATATCTCCCGAGACAATAGCTTCAAATTTAGACGAATACAACACTTCCTATGAATCGGGTATTGCCGATTTCAAACACAAAGGACTTCTGCTTGAAATTTCTTTTGTAGATGGAACCACTTATGAATACTTTGGTGTTCCGAAAAGTGTATATGTAAAAATGATCAATTCTGACAAGCAATTGCGTTTTGCAAAAAGGAACATTTTTAATACTTACCTCTACCGGAAATCAAAGAAAGGCCTTCAGGTAGCTTAAATTACCATTGCCAGCAAGCTTATCATCAGGAACGAAACCACGCTTAACACTACCGTTGGCAGTGAATAATAGCGCAGGGTTTCGGACGGTGTCATTCCCGAAAATTTACTGATTACCCAAAAGAAGCTGTCGTTTGCGTGCGACAACATCATGGAACCTGCACCCATTGCAAGTATTGCCAGCGTTTTGCCCCATTCGTCCGACAGTCCGAGACTATCCAAAAGAGGGGCAACAATGGATGCTGCGGTAATTATTGCAATGGTTGACGACCCCTGTGAGGTCTTCAGTAAAACGGCAATGATATACGGAATAAAAAGTCCTAACCCGAGCGTTGCCACCATCTGTCCAAGATTGTTTACAATTCCTGATTCTTTAATAACCGCACCAAAAGTTCCGCCTGCAGCAGTAACTATCAGGATTGGCCCTGCCTTTTCAATGGCTGTATCGAGCAGCTTGTTCCACTGACTGATATTAAAATTCCGGAGTAATGGAAAAGCCACAAAACATCCGGATAAAAGGGCGATAACAGGATCGCCTGCAAAACCAATTACGATTTTCAGGAACGAATCTTCGGGCAAGCCTGAAACCATAAAAAAAACTGACTTTAACGTAATCAGGGCAAGCGGTACCAGGATCGGCAAAAATGCCAGCGATGCAGCAGGCATTTGAACGGATGGCTGGTCAGAGGAATCATTTGCTGTGGCAGTATAGGAAACTTTTCGGGAACGATAGCGGATAAAATAATAAGCGGCAATAATTCCGGGAATGGCGACCAGTGTTCCCAGCAAAATAACATTTCCGATGGGTGCGCCAATTATACTGGTTGCAGCCGTTGCGCCCGGGTGCGGCGGAACAAGGCAATGCACCCCATACAACGAAACAGCCAAAACCGGCGCCATTACAGTTATGGCAGTTTTCGAACTATGGGCCAGCGAACTACAGATTCCGCTTAAAACAATAAATCCGGAGTCACAAAATATGGGCAGTCCGGTTATAAAACCAGTGATCGCCATTGCTGACGAGGCTTTCTTTTCACCGGTTCGCTTCAGGAAAAACCGGGCAATACTTAGCGCAGCCCCACTTTGGTCGAGAACAATGCCGATGATGGTTCCGAGAATAATAATCAGTCCGATGGATTCGAGCGTGCCGCCAAAACCTTTCTTTAAAACAGGCACAATGGAAGCTGTCGGAAGTGTTGCCAAAGCCATCAACAAGCTCACCATCAACAGCGAAAGGAATGTATTGAATTTAAAAACAGAAGTCAGTAGAATTATTGCAAGGATTCCGGCCGAGAGAATCAGAATTTCAGAAATTAAATCCATTTTTGCTCTAAAAGTATCTAATTTTTCAAAGCACTGTATTCTCCGGTTTTAGTATTAATCAACCCGGCCCAAATAGTCCTCCGTTTTGTATATTGCCTTTACAACAATTTTGCTGTTTGTCGCGATAACAAACTCACTCAGCCCGACATGCGATTTATTTTCAGGATTCCAATCGTAAGTATAGCCAAGTTGCGTCCATGGATATTGGCTGAATAAATCGCGTTGATAATACCGGCTGATGCGGTTTTCGTTGATCCATGCAATGTGGTTCGGATCAGTCTTCTCCGGAAAACAAGTTTCACACTTTTGATCGGTAATTTCCTGATCGGGACAAGGCCGGAACAGATCGGATGGTTTCACCCAAAACTCGACAAAATAGCAGTAAACTGAATTTGGCGGCAAACCTAAAAGCTGAATCAACCGCCGATCGGCATCTTTCGCTTTTTCCAGTTTCATTCGCTGCTGTAATTCAGGAGCTGTGGTAATCCAGATCGGGTAAGATCCGGTATTGTAAAAAGCCGAGTCGAGGTACTTTTCGTAGAAGGAAATATTTTGCTTCCAGGTAACTGCCAGAATATAATCTTCGCCATTGATGGATTTCCAGATCAGATTTTTATTCTGTTTATCAACAGGCACAAGCGCATTGTAAACGTCACCCGCTTCTGGGTAGATTGCATCCTTTATTGATTTCTGATATAAAAAAGAATCGTCCTGATTTTTCCGGTCGGTGATTCTTAAGTTCTGACATGCCCCAAAAAACAGAAGCACAAAAAGCAAAAGCGAGAATCTTGTTTTCATTTTTATTGAATTTTATGTATCAATTAGTCATCCGATGAACTTTAAAATCAGACAAAACCTTCTTCGGATGACTTTTCAAATCAGGTCCCTACACGACCCCGCTCCTCTTCCGAACCTGTTTTCCGATTTCTGGCCGATTTAATTTTTGTACTGCCAAAATTGTGCGTGAAACTCACCCGAAATACCCTCGGTTCAAAATCCAGCGACCATCGGGAATAAATATTTAACTCGGGAACATCTGCAGAACTCTTCCACACGCTCGACTTGAATACATCACTTAAATTCAGGTTCAGCTTGCTGTTTTCATTCTTGAATTTTATCTGTAGCCCAATATCCATGCGCCCCATTGGATTCATTACATAAACCCCGCTGATTGCACGTGAACGGTAAAAACCCGAAACTTCTGCCGAAACCCTTTTGCTCAGATCAATGCGCTGGATTGTGTTTAACATGTAATTACTTTGTGTAAATTTCAACTCCGTTCCATCGTAATTGGTGTCTATCTTTTTTACAATCCAGTTGAAATTATTTTGCATATTCCACCAATCGGTTATTTTCACTGGAAATGACAGCAGGCCGGTTGCAGTTTGATCGCTGTCGATATTGCGGGAAATGAAATATTGTTTGCTCTGATCGTCGCTGTTTCTGGGTTGAAAGCGGGCAATCGAATTTTTTGTGTCGGTTAAAGTCACCGACAGGATGATCCGTTTGAGCTGGTATTCGGTTTTGAAAATGTTGCTCAGGGCAGGCAATAGGTTTTCGTTTCCTGAAAGAAAAGTCTCAGGGGTCATGAAAACAACAAAAGGGGCGAGTTCATTAAATGTTGGCCGGTCGATCCTTCTGCTGTAGGAAAGCTGAAACGTGTTGTCGTTGTTCAGTTTGTGCGAGAAGTAAAAACTGGGAAACAATTCACCGTAATGAAGGTCAACAATTCCCTTTTCCGTTTCAGAATCCAATACAGAATTCATGTACTCGTAGCGCAAACCACCCACGATGCCGGTCTTTTTTGTAATTTGATAATTTACCGAAGAGTATGCCGCGCTGATATTCTCGTTCAGTGAATAATTGTTCGTCAGATCACTGTCAATCGCCCAATTTCCGGAGTTAAAATACGACACTCCCACCTTATTCTCGAAAAATGTCAGCGTACTTTTCAGACCGGCCTCCAGCTTCAGTTTCGGATTTATCTGTTTCGTGTAATCAAACTTTCCGACCACGATGTTGATCGGGGTAACTTTTGTCACCTTAATATCTTCCCCCGACTCAAACTGGCCCGCACTGTTCAGCTTTTCAACCTGATAATCTGACGGATTGTCGTTGTAATAATTCAGGTAATCGATGTTAAAATCAAGAATTTCATCTTCGCTGACACTGTGCTGAAGGTTAATATTTCCCATTCCATGCATCCATTTACTTAATTCCTGCATTTTCAGGTTCGACCTTCTGGAGATGGTCTGATCTTCAGTATAATTAATCTTGTTTAAAGCGTCAGCCTCCCAGTCCCTCACATATCCGGTGCCCAAAAAACTCAACACCGTTTTGCTGGTGATCGTATAATCGAAACCCATTCTTATGTCCTGAAAAAGAATGATGGCTTCCCGTCTGCTTATTGCATCAGATTCAAGCACAGTTCCTTCGCCAATTGTTCGCCTGTATGAATCAATCCTCTGGCGCGCATTATTAAAAGAAGTATTGTAAGTGCCAAAAAAATTCACCTTTTCAATGTGGTGGTTGATGTTAAAACTCGCATCCATTTTCTCACGGGTTGCCACCCCTGCGCCCAATTTGAAAGAACCATTTGTACCAAACGCGTCGTTTTTCTTCAGCACAACGTTTATTATTCCGGCATTGCCATCGGCATCGTATTTTGAAGGGGGTGTTGTAATCAGTTCAATTTTCCTGACATTGTCGGAACTCAACGAGTTGAGCAATTGAAAAGCCGCTTCCATCGGCATTCGGCTCTGTTTTCCGTTTATCATCACAATTACCCCATCTTTTCCACCCATAGAAATGGAATTATTCTGGCGGTCAACAACAATTCCGGGCGATTTTTCCAGCACTTCAAGGGCACTGTTTCCGGCTGAAGAAATACTGTTCTCCACATTTACAACCATCCGGTCAATTTGCAGTTCGTACAGTGGTTTTTTGGCAACCACGTTAACATCCTGAAGCTGATGTGTATCTTCCTCAACTACAATTGGATCGTTGTGTTTGTGCTCATTCGCACTTTTTATCACAAACGGAGCCGAATAAGTTGGTTTATAGCCAACCATACTGATTCCGAGCAGGTAATTCCCGGGTTTAAAACTGGTAATATTGAAAGTTCCTTCTTCGGAAGCCAGAATACCTGAAACCAGCGAAGAATCTTTCTGGTTGAGCAAAAGAACATTTGCATGAGAAACCGGCTGGTTATTCGCATCGACAACCGACCCCTGAATTTGAGCAAAAATGTTTAAAGGGAAAGAAAGTACAACGATTAAAAGCAGAAACCCGTAGATTTTTTGAGTCATTGAAGCCATGTGAAAATGTTTTTGTTGTAACAGATTTTACAGAAATAAATACTTTCTGATCTGATATCAAACCAACATTCAAACAAATTGTTTTTCCAGAAGGTAAATAAAGATGTTTTATTCTTTTATT
>CAMDGL010000241.1 GCA_945897845.1 Chitinophaga pinensis
CCAATATTTTGGGAATACAAACTATAATAGATGAAGAGACTATCGCTTATATATTTAGGATTGGTTCTCTCCGCATTTCTTTTCGCGTCGTGCGAAGAGTATTATCAACCTAAACTTGAAGTCGTTCCGGGGCTGATGGTTGTTGAATCGCATATTACAAACGATCTGCGGCAGAATTTCGTAAAACTTTCGTTTGCCCAGGATTTTTACAGTACTGTTGAAACAAAAAAAATAGCAGGTACAAAAGTTGATATTATTGCATTGGGCGACAAAGATATTGGCGGAATTGAAAGTAGTCCAGGATATTTCACATTCCCTGCAACTCCGGTTCCGGGGAAAAAATACTTGCTGCGGATCAGGTATGAAAAAGAAGTTTTTGAAACCGAATATGTTCTTATGCCTCCCATTCCGGCCATCGATTCGCTTTATACCAAACACAAGGTTGAAAAAATATTCAGGACAAACGCATACGGTGTACCGACACTCATCGAAGTACCAAAGCGAACTGTATGCGTCGATGCCCGGATAAACTACCAGTTGGGACATTACCGTTTTAACACCAGGGCGATTCTTCAGTGGGTTTTCTCGCCTGCCCCTGCAAATGGACCACCGCCTCCTCCATGGTCCGGGTGGCTTTCGGTTTACAACAGGGGATTGTTTAATTTAGCTGGTCCAAAGGAGTTCAGTGTTTTCAGCAAAATACGCCAGCATCCGGTTGTTTCGCTTGATTACAACGGACAGTTCTATATAGGTTCGTCTGAGCGGGTGGCGTCAGGTTGGATTCTCATTCTTGACGCATACGGAATCACTGAAGATTCATACAATTTTCACGAAAACCTTAACCGGCAGTTTTCTGCTGAAGGGAGCCTTTTCGACCCGGCTTTGACACAGGTTTACGGCAATATTAAATGTAAAACATCTCCTGAAAAAATAGTACTCGGCTTTTTTGATCTGAATTCGTACCGCCAATACCGGTATTTTCTGAATCTGGGAACCGGTCCTGACACTCAGGTCATTCAAAGACGATTAAACACTTATCCTGATATTCCTGATGAAGGGTATGAGATCGGAACCCGGCCGTCATTCTGGGAACAATAGTTTATGAAAAAATCAATATTCATATTAATCTGGCTAGTTCCATTTATTTTTCTTCTCAATGCGTGCGAAGAATATTACACACCTGAAATCGACGCGATGAAACAGCTAATGGTAGTTGATTCTCACATAACCAACGACCCGAAACAGAATTTCCTGACGATTTCGAAAACAAGAAATTATTACAGCACCAGCGCTGTTGAATGGGTAAGCGGCGCATTGGTTGAACTCGTTGAATCCAATTTTCAGATTATAAAAGCAAGAGAAGACGGCCCCGGGTATTATGTTTTTCCTGCAACAGCCGTTCCGGGCAAAAAATACCGGTTGCGCATTACCTATCTGAAAGATATCTATGAATCAGATTACGTTGTCATGCCGCCAATTCCAGCCATCGACTCACTTTATACCCGTCACGAAGTTGAAAAAGTTTACCGCACGAATGGCTACGGAGTTCCCGAGTTATTTGATTTGCCGGGCCGCCAGATATACATCGATGTACCCACCAACCCGGAACTTCAATATTATCGTTTTAACTGCCGGTCTGTTATTCAATGGGTATTTAATCCTTACTGGATGGACGACCCAGCCAATGTTTTGATCCACAAGGATGCAAGGCTGGACAAGCTGGCTTCGGTCTATGGTCCAATTATTCCGCTTGGCGAAGATACCTCCAAACATTATTTATATGGCTGGATTTCGAAAACTGACAACAACCTTTTTAATCTGGTGGGGCCCAAAGAATTTAGCGTGGCCCAAAGAATCGAAAAACATCCCATTGTTTCACTGGCGTATAATAGTTATGAATACCTCGATTCAACTGTCCAGATGCCCTATAACTGGATCATTATCCTCGATCAGTACGGAATCACAAAAGAGTCTTTTGATTACCATGAAAGACTGAACAGACAGTTTTCTGCCGATGGAACATTGTTTGACCCGCTGATTGCTCAGGTTTACGGGAATATCAAATGCAAAACCGATGCGGATAAAATCGTATTGGGCTTTTTTGATTTAAACTCATACAAACAATACCGGTATTACCTGAATCTGGGAACCGGCAATGACAATACGGTTGTATTGCGTCAGTTAGACCAATACTTTGATATTCCTGACCGGGGATACCGGAAAGATGAACCTCCAATTTTTTGGGAAACCGATTATAAAAGATGAAGAAATTTACCTACCTATTCATGTTCCTTATCTCCATTTCAATGATAGGGAAGACTCAGGAAAAGTCGGGATTCGGCTTTTTTACCGACCGCGATGTTTATGTCAGCGGTGAAACCTTGCTTGCTAAAATTTTTACTCCTGAAGACAATCCATCGCGTATTGTATATCTCGATCTGGTCAATCAATTCAACTCGCGTGTAACCGGAGTTTCGCTCGAAATCAAAAATAATCAGGCCGATGGCTTTCTGCAACTGCCCGATTCGCTTGGTTCAGGAACCTATATGCTGCGGGCATACCTCAGAAATACGGCCGAAAAAATTAAAATAATGCGCGAAATATGGATTTCGAACCGGTTTGACGGTCTGGAAAAAATAGATCAGTTGAAACGTGTTGCCGGATTGGAAAAAATTCAAGAGCAAAAATCCGGACAAATTGAAATCGAAAATGTTGATGCGATCTACCAAACAAACAGCGACATTGCAGCTACCATCAAAATAGATGAACATTTACTGAAAGAGATTGAGGGAAATCTGCTTGTTTCTGTGGCTCAAACCGATCCGTCGTTTGATCCGGCCTCTTTTATTTGGAGCTCTGATCAGTTTAAGGAAGGAATGACCGAAAACAAAGGCATCATACTTTCAGGAACAGTTACCGATAAAAAAACATCGGAACCTGCTGCCGGGGTGACCGTTTACCTGACGATTCCGGACACAATCCCCGGATTTCAGTATTACCAGACCCGAAAGGATGGACGATTCTATTTTCTGCTGGAAGATTATTATGGCCCTGTCCAGGCAGTCGTTCAATGTTTTGGCAATACCCCGGCGCAACGTGTAAAAATAGCAATGGATGGACTTTATGCTGAACCAGGTAAAATACCCGAATTTATTCAACAGCCTTTTCCTGAAGAATTTACTGGAAATATCAAGAGAAATATTGATGCGATAACTTTTCAGAAAATTTTCAGTCAGGATAAAATAAAACTTGCAACACCCGGGATAAAAAAGCAAGAATTATCTCCCTATTACGGAAATCCTACCAAGACTGTCGATCCGCAGCTATTCATTGATCTACCGAATTTCACCGAAATTTCGAGAGAATTGTTGCCTGGCGTAAAATTCAGGAATTACAACAACGAGCCAACCCTTCAGGTAATAAACAACAACATGCATACTTACTTCACCGAGAATCCGTTGATTCTGATTGACGGAATTCCAATCCGTGACCTGAATGTAATCAAGGACATGGGAACCGCCGACATTGAGCGGATTGACGTTTGCCAGAACGAACGGTTTTATGGCGATTTGCGGTTTCCGGGAGTAGTGGCCCTTTACACCACAAAAGCCGATTATTCCCGTCTTCCCGAATCCGATCAGCTCATCAGGATGAATCTTGAAACCATTCAGTTACAGCCGATTGTTTCAGAACCCGAAATAAAGGAGTCAAGTATTCCCGATCTGAGGCAAGATATCTATTGGAATCCTTCGGTTGTTCCAGGCGAAAACCTTCCGGTAAAATGCATCACTTCCTCCATTGTTGGCCAGTTTAAGCTAATTGTAAGGGGAAGATTGAAAAACGGAAATCTAATTTATTCAGAAAAACAATTTGAGGTAAAATAATATGAATATCAGGATAATACTTCTCATCTTTCTTTTTCAGGTCTCTGGCTTCTCCGGGATAATTGCCGCACAGGAACCCATGAACCGCAACTGGGATGCCGAAAAAATTAAAGGAACCCGACATATTCCCTACCCGACATACAGCGGTTTCCCGTTTCTGAACGACTCGTGGTCGCCCGGGAAAATTGAATTTGCAAGTGGCGAAATTGCTGACAGTTTATACCTGAGATACAGCTCGTTTAAAGACGAAGTGGTATATTACAACAAAGCCATTACCACTCAGATTGTGATTGACAAAAACAGCCTTAACGGATTTTCATTTACTGAGAAAGACGGTAGAACCAGGGTATTCCGAAAACAGTACTACGATGGATTTATGAAAGGCAACCGCTATTTTGAAGTCCTTTCGGATGGGGAAACCGATTTGCTGTCTTACCGAAAAGTTAGTCTGGTGACAACAATGCCATACAAAGACGAGCAAAACATTCTGAAAAATATGGTTTATGGCACCGAATACCAATATTATTTCTATTCACAGGAAAAGGGATACAATTTGGCCAGAATGAATTCGAACTCGTTCCTGTCAAAATTTGTAAAGGAATCGCAAAAACCAATTAAGAAACTGCTGCGGAAAAACAGAATCAGAATTCTCGATGAAAATAGTTTCGTTCAGGCCTGGAAGGTAGTTGAAAAAGAAGGGTTTAAAGTGATTTTCTAATATCTGTATGCAGCCTTTCGCATGTCTTCCTGCGATTTGAAAGGCTTTTCAGGTTTTAGGGTTTTCGCCATAAAACGATGGATTTTTAACCTGATTTCCTGTGCCGTCTTCGTGTCAATGCGGTCGAATGAATGTCCTCCCGGAATATTCTGGAAAATTTCATGTTCAAATTTCTTTCCATCGGCCTTCAGCGATTTTATCAGGTGCTCAACCTCCAGAACATTTACATCGTCATCGTTGGTATTGGTATGAATCAGCAATGGAGTATCTTTCATTTTATGGGTATTCCAGGCGGGTGAACGACGACGGTATTCTGTCACATTTTCGTTTGCCGATTGACCAATGGAATAATCTGCCTCAAACAAATCCCTGTAACTTTGATTGTAATAACCCATCCGGGCAATTAAATCGCTCACCGGAACGCCCGCGAATGCACACTGAAAATCGTCCGGGTGATCAAAAATATTCATCAAAGCGATGAGCCCGCCATGGCTCCAACCCATAATCCCAACCCTGTTTTTATCAACAAACGGGTAGTTTTCCAGAATGGAATTGCGACTTTCATAAACGTCTTCCACTTCCAGTCCACCATAGTCAATGTTCTCGAAGTATGATTTTCCGTATCCGGTGCTTCCGCGGTATTCAGCAGCAACCACCACATAACCCTGAGTGATCAATTCCCTGATAATATGCGCATAATAAGTAGTAAAATCGGCATGAACCCCACCGTGTGGCAACACGATTAAAGGGTATTTTTTGTTGGCATCAATATTTAGCGGAATAAAAACGTACGTCCAGAATTTCAGCGGATTGCCGGCGCCCATTGCATCCGGATTTTTTTCTTTCCATTTGGCAGGCCCGCAAATAAAGAGTTTGTCAACGAAAGCAATATCGCCGACTTTCTGCTGCCACATCAAGTCGTCCAGTTGTTTCGAAAGTTGGTCCAAACGGTGGTCGAGCCCTGAATTGTATTGTTGCAGTTTTTGAATATCCTTCTGAAAATCCTGTAAATTCTGGGCAAATGCGTTAAAAACACAAAAAATCACGCACACAAAAGGCAACAGTTTCTTTTTCATAGCAGGGTTAGTTTTCATTATATAGCACTAAAGATATTGTATCTTTCTAAAATTCAACCAAAAATACCAATTTTCTGAATTCGTTTTGTTAAATTTATTGAGTCGTTTTAGAAAAGAGTCCATAAGAATCATAAATCAACGCTGTGAAAAAAATCCTCCTTTTTACCATTCTGGTTCTACTCGTATTTTGCCAGTGTAAAACCAATTCAGGAAATGGCATCATCATGACCGTGAACGGACCAATTTCTTCTGAAAAAATGGGAACATGGCTCACTCACGAGCATATTCTGGTCGATTTTATTGGCGCCGATTCGATAAGCAACGACCGATGGAAAAAGCCGGAAGTAATTGAAAAGGCATTTCCATACCTTCAGCAAATAAAGGATTTAGGTTGTCAGAC
>CAMDGL010000242.1 GCA_945897845.1 Chitinophaga pinensis
AGCCTACCGATCCGGTAATACCTCCTGATGATTATCAATTGGTGTGGAGCGATGAATTTAATCACGATGGATTGCCTGACAATTCGAAGTGGAGCTACGATGTTGGAGGAGGTGGTTGGGGAAACAGTGAAGCACAATATTATACAAAATCACGTATGCAGAACTCCGAAGTAAAAGCTGGATATCTTTATATTAATGCTATTAAGGAAGATTTCGAAGGCAAAAAATATACCTCAGCACGATTGGTCACCCGGACAAAAGGAGACTGGACGTATGGCAGGATTGTGGTAAGGGCCAAATTACCTGAAGGAATAGGAATGTGGCCTGCAATCTGGATGATGCCAACCGATGCGACTTATGGCGGATGGCCTGTCAGTGGAGAAATCGACATCATGGAAAATTTGGGATACCTTCCATATTTAATTGTTGCTACAGCTCAAACCCAAGCCTATAACCATGTTCAGCAAACACATAAGAATGCAATACTCGCAATACTCGACTGTTATTCTGAATTTCATAATTACATACTGGAATGGGAAGCCAGTGAAATCAGGGTTTATGTTGATTCGAAATTGTATTTTACTTTCAAAAATCAGGGAACAGGCTTTCAGGTCTGGCCCTTCGACAAGCGTTTTCATTTGTTGCTGAATGTTGCTGTTGGCGGAACTTATGGAGGCGCACAAGGCATTGATGATCGCATTTTTCCCCAATCGATGGTGGTTGATTATGTCAGGGTTTATCAGAAATAATTATCAGCCAAATTATTGAATAAACTGATTCGGAAAAGAGAAACAACACGGGCCGAATTCTACTCATGGAAATCGTTGCTCAATACCCTGAATTCTGTTCGACGATTCAGTCCTTTGGCTATTTCCTGCTGTTCCGGTGTCAGTTTCAGGATAAATTCCTCGGTCAATTCATCGTTGCGTTTCAGGAAATCGTATTGTTTGGCAAGTTCGCGGGTAACTTTTTTGGGCCATGTTTCGCCGTATCCTTTGGCGATTAATCGTGCCGGAGTGATGCCTTTCAAAATAAGGTAATCAACAACTGACTGGGCACGTTTCTGTGATAGGTTTGAGTTGAATTCGTTGCTTCCGATGTGGTCGGTATGGGCCATTAATTCGATTGTAATCGTCGGATTGAGAACGAGTAACTGTACCACTGAATCAAGGGCTAATTTTGATTCTTCGGTGATCTCGTAACTACCGGAAGCATAATTGATATTGTTGACTTTGATAGGCGCATCGGTTGGCGACAACTTGAATTCAAACCTGAATTCCTTGCTGTCTTCAAGTCCGATGGTTGAGGTTCTGACTTTGTCGTTCAGGAAACCATCTCTGAAGGCGGCAAAAACATACTCCGTTTCAGGTTTTAATTTAAACTGAAAACGTCCGCCATCGGCCCGCATTTTAAGGTTGGTACCATCAGTGCCAATGATGCGGATCAATGCACCGTCGATTTTCTGATTGGTTTCCTTGTTGAAAACTTCGCCCGTGGCATTAAAAATTTTCGGCGGAAGGTAAAACGAATAAATGTCGTCGCCTTTGGAGCCTTTGCGGTTTGATGAAAACAAACCCTTTTCAACTTCTCCTTTGATAAATGCCATCCCAAAATCGTCACCGGGTGAATTTACAGGAGTTTTCATGTTTTGAATTACCCATTTCCCTTTCTCATCTTTGACAGCTTTGAAAATGTCCAGTCCACCAATTCCAAGGTGGTAATTCGATGAAAAATACAAATCGCCATTTTCGCGGATGAATGGAAACATTTCGTCGCCGGGAGTATTTATTTCCGGACCAAGATTTTCAGGTTTATCGAAAGCGCCACCACCTTTGTCCTTCGACACCCAAATATCTTTTCCACCATATCCGCCCATTCTATCCGATACGAAATAGAGCAATGTTCCATCATCGCTTAAAGATGGATGCGCGGCTATAATGCTGTCGCCTACCAGCTCTAGAAGTGTTGGTTCAGACCATTCGCCTCTCGATTGATTGGCTGCATACAATTCGGTTCCCAAATCTTTTGTTTTGTCGAACCGGGCACGGGTAAAAATCATTTGATCG
This sequence comes from Chitinophaga pinensis, assembly GCA_945897845.1. Classification (GTDB taxonomy): domain Bacteria; phylum Bacteroidota; class Bacteroidia; order Bacteroidales; family Prolixibacteraceae; genus Aquipluma. The sequence continues at coordinate 2,067 of CAMDGL010000242.1, forward strand.
CCCCTGGCAGAAAGCGTAGCAGCGCCTTCCTCGCTTGTTGTATTGATAAGTTCGTTTTCTTCGAGCAGCTTGGGCGTTTCCCATTTTTGTTTTTGTACTTCGAACTTGCTCGCAAACAGATCGGCATAGCGGGTTCCGGTAATGTTACTGATCCGTTTCCCGGTCACAATTTCACGGGTCGAGGTAAGTATAATTTCATTGTCGCGGCCACCAACAAATACGGGGCAATAATCGCTGTTTTTCGAATTTAGTTCTTTTACCGGATTTACAAGATATCTTCCGGGTTTTTCGAGCCACACGCTCACTACCTTGCTGGCTTCAAGTCCGTTTTTTGCATACTGGTCGTCGGGTTTTACGCCCAGATAAGTTTGATACCAGGTAATGGCTTCGTCGTATTTTTGGGTGACCCTTAAACAATCGGCATAATGCAACATGCACAGCGGGTCTTCGTAATTTCGCTTGATGGCATTTTTATACCATACCGAAGCTTTCGCAAACTCACTAAGTTTGTAGTACGATTCGGCGATTTTAAAAGTAATTTCGGCTTTTTCCGTGTTTAATTTCTTCCCCCGGTAGGCTTTTCTGTATTTTTCAATGGCGTTGTAATGCTCGCCAATCTCGAATGACACCTGGCCGGTATTCATGTATTTCCGTGCAGAACAGGAACCAAGCAAGACGACCAGCAGAATCAGAAATATTTTGGGAAAAACAGTGTTCTTCATTTTAAATTATGACGTTTCGGGGTAAAAGTAACCAATTTAAATCCATTCTGAAAAACGGAAAAGGTTTATTTAAAGTATCAGCAAACTGATAAATTGCCATTTATTTTCCGGCGACTGACTGAATTACCTTGAATTCGGTTCGCCTGTTAAGTCCGCGTGCCAGTTCTTTCAGATTGTTGCTCCCAAGTTTTTCAATGGTTCCTGAATCTATCACATCGCCTTCCTTTAAGAATTCGTATTGACGTGCCAGTTTCGTATTTGTCTTCAAAGGCATCGATTCTCCATATCCTCTGGCTTTCAGGTTTTTATCCTGAATGCCTTTTTCTCTGAGGTATTGCACCACCGACGCCGCACGCTTTTCAGAAAGTTCCAGATTGAATTGCTCGTTGCCAATATCGTCGGTGTGTGCTGAAATTTCGATAATGGCTTCCGGATTCAGTTTTAGAAGTTCAACCAATTTGTCGAGCGATGTTTTTGCTTGTGGCAGCAAGTCCCATTTTCCCAATTCATAGTTGATGTTGTCGATCCGTATAGGTTTGTTGGTAGGAATAGGTTTGATATCGATCTCGAACTCTTTGGCTTCGCGAAGTCCGCGGGTCGATACTTTTGCCTGTGCGTTGAGGTATCCGTTGGCAAAAACCACGATGGCATAATCGCTTTCAGGATTTAAACTGGCCTGAAACCTGCCGTTTACCGATCTGATTTTTTGTGAACTACCATCTGAACCAACAATCCGGATGTTTACATCAGGAAGGATCGAGTCGGTTTCGCTGTCGTGAATTTTGCCAAAACACTGGAATAATTTTGGTGGAAGGAAGAATGAATAAATATCGGTGCCGTGGCTGCCTTTTCTGTTCGAGGTAAAAAAACCTTTTTCAAGGTTGCCGAAGAACTGAATGGACAAATCGTCTGCAGGTGAATTGACAGGTGGGGAAAGTTGTTCGATTTGCCATTTTCCACCCGATTTCTGTGCCTGAAAGATGTCGAATCCACCTATTCCCGGATGAAAATCGGAGGAGAAATAGAAGTAGCCATTGGGTTTTTCGAAAGGATACAATTCGTCTCCGGGAGTATTAATTTCAGCACCCGCATTGATTGGTTCCGAAAAAATGCCTGTTTCATTTATTTCTGATTTCCAGATGTCAAATCCGCCGAAACCTCCGGGCCGGTCAGATGCGAACCAAAGTGTTTTGCCGTTTTCTGTAATCATTGGCTGATGGTAGTTGGCTTCATCGGCGGTGAATGGGAGCGGAGCAGGGCTTGTCCATTGCCCGTTTTTTTTCTGAACAAAAAGCATTTGACTGGTCGCCTGCTGACCTGCCACGGAAACTGATCTTGAAAAAACAAACAATTCCTTCGATGAACTAAAATTCAGGAATAATTCTTCTTCATTAGAATTCAGGAACCCGGGTTCTTTTAAAAGTTCAGGAAGTGTCCATCGTTTTTTGACGGTATCGTAACCAGACTGGAAAAAATCAGCGAATTTTTGTCCGGTAACCGGGTTGATCTTTTTGTTTGGAACTTCTTCACCTGAAGATTTTATAAAGATGGACTTATCTGATTCAGGATTGATTTGAACGGCGATATCGTTGGCTGCTGAATTGATTGTTTTAAGGTTTTCAACGATGTAAAGTTCAGGAGTATCTTTCCATTCCTGAATTCGGCGAATGGATTCCATTCCATTGATGGCTGGTGTGTTTTTTGGATCTTTCTTCAGTTCGGCTTCATAAACAAGTTTGGCTTCCTCCGGTTTCCCGGCACCGCGCAAAGCATCGGCGTATCGTACTTCAAGTGTCGGATCTTTGTACCCTGAACGAATTGCATTCCGGTACCAAACAGCCGCTTTCGTATAATCACCCGATTGGCGGTAGCTTTCGGCAAGCTTGAAATACAGTGCGGATTTGATTGTTTTGTCTTTAACTTTTTGATTGGCCAGCCTGAATTTTTCCGCAGCATCGAAAAATTCTTTCCTTGAAAAAGAAGCATCCGCATCCGAAATCAGTTTGTTTACCGAACAAGCCGAACCCAAAAGCGCGACTGCAATCAATATCAGGAATTTAATTTTCATTTAAAAAGACTAAGAAAGCCCGAAATTACTCTTTTCGGCTTAAGGGGAGCGGAATTGACGCTGAAAAATTGCTGGAATGAACGAAGGTAGATAATTCAGGAAATAAAAAAGGCTTCCGCAATTTGCGGAAGCCTTTGTATTTATTGGTTGAAAAAACTATTTAACGAATAGTAATTCCCTGTATTTTGGCAATGGCCACAGTTCATTGTCAACAATCAGTTCGAGTTTGTCAATGTGATAACGAATGTCTTCCAGATAAGGTCTTACGCTTTTTTCGTAGGCATAAGTTTTTTCCTTTTCACTTTCAATGATATTGGCAACTTTACGGGCTTCGATCATTTCTTTCACTTTGGCTTTGATGGATGAAACATGACCACCAATCTCCCTGATCAGTTCCAGACGGCCTTCGGCCAATGACTTGTATTCTTCGTCGCTGAAAACGATTTTCAGATTCTTTACATTTTCGAGCAACATCGACTGATACTGAACAGCTGTTGGAACGATGTGATTGATTGCCAAATCGCCCAAAACGCGTGATTCAATCTGAATTTTCTTGGTGTATTTTTCAAGCTCTACTTCGATACGACCTTCGATTTCACGTGGGCTTAAAACTCCGGCTTTACCGTACATTTCAATAACACGTTTGTCGTGCAAAGCTTCCAATGCAGTTGGTACGCTGGTAATATTAGTCAGACCGCGGCGGGCAGCTTCGATTCTCCATTCTTCGCTGTAACCGTTGCCATCAAATCGGATTGCTTTAGACTCGATAATCAGTTTTTTCAATACCTGGAAGATAGCCTCGTCTTTTTTAACTCCACCTTCTACCAATGCGTCAACTTCGATTTTAAATTTAGCAAGCTGATCGGCAACAGCAGTGTTCAATGCAATCATTGCAGAAGCGCAGTTTGCTGATGAACCCACGGCGCGGAACTCGAAACGGTTTCCTGTAAATGCGAATGGTGAAGTACGGTTACGGTCGGTGTTGTCAAGAATAATTTCAGGAATACGGCCGATATTTAATTTCAAAGCAGTTTTTTCGTCTGGAGTCATTTTGCGGTCAACTACAGCAACTTCCATCAAATCGAGCATCTTTGAAATTTCAGTACCAAGGAAAGCCGAAATGATTGCAGGAGGAGCTTCGTTTGCGCCCAAACGGTGGGTGTTTGGAGCTGTAAGAATGCTGGCACGCAACAT
>CAMDGL010000243.1 GCA_945897845.1 Chitinophaga pinensis
CCCATCTCACGGAAAACCTCCCGGATAGCCACAATTAACCGGTCAATATCTTCAACATATAGTTGCCCGATATTCCCAATCCTGAAACAATTGGTATCACTCAGTTTTCCCTGATAAATCACTTGTCCGCGATCATGAAGGCTTTCATAGAAACGGGTAAAATCGAAATTAGGATCTTCAGGAAACAGAAATGATGTAATAATATAGCCTTGATCTTTTTTATCGAGATAAGTATTCAGCCCGAGCGCTTCGGTGCCCTCAATTAATCTATGGTAGTTTTGCTGATAGCGTTCCGATCGTTTTTCGATTCCACCTTCCACTTTTAATTCTTCGATGGCTTTGTTAAAAGCCAAAACGGATTGAATCGGCGGAGTAAACCGGAACTGGTTGTTCTTTTTCATTTCGAGCCATTGGGCATAAAGATCGAGTGAAATGGTACGGGCATGTCCATAACAGGCTTCAAGCGTAAGGATTTTGCAAATAACAAATGAAAAGCCGGGAACACCTTCAATGCATTTGTTCGACGACGACACCAAAAAATCAATGTCAAGCGCTTTTATATCAATAGGTACTGCACCAAAACTGCTCATGGCATCAACAATGTAAACCTTGTTATACTTTCGAACCACCAAACCAACCCCTTCAATATCATTGAATATTCCGGTGGTTGTTTCGCAGTGAACAATGGCCACGTGAGTAATCGTTTCATCCGTTTTCAAGGCTACTTCTACATCCTGTGCCGGTGGAACAATGTTTTCACGATAGCCTAAAATAGAGATTTTTATATCGTAAATCTCAGCCATTTGTCTGATCCGGTCGCCATAAGCACCGTTGGTAATCAGGAGCAAATGTCCATCGTGAGGAATCGCTGTTGAAATAACCGATTCAACTCCATAAGTTCCGGAACCCTGCATCAGCACGGTATCGTATCCATCTTCCGGAGTCAAACCGGCAATGGCGAGCAATTCGCTGCGAATTTCTTTTACTACTTCCAGAAATTCCCTGTCGCGCGAGCCCATGTCGTGAAGCATGGCTTCTTTTACTGAAAGTCGGGTGTTAAGTGGTCCGGGGGTAAATAGTTTATTGTCCATTTTGATTTATTTTATGTAACTACTTTGTTGAAGGTCAATGTCGTTTCGTCCGAAAGATGGTTTTTGCCCTGAAAAAGGCTTTCGCGCGGACGACTTCCTTTACCTCTTTTCTTTTTCTATAAATATTTTGCTCCTCTGGAGCAAGCACCAATGAGGCGTTTGGGTTGATTAAAACAAATTAGTGCCAGAACGCTTTCTCTTTAAACATTAATTTTCATTCTCTTTTTGTGCCGCCACCTTTGAAATTATTTCCACGGCATGTTCGTTTCATTTGGTCAGAAATTTGTTTCAGCGTATTTCAAATCTATAGTCGGTTCTGTTTCCGCTATTTCCTGATTTTCTTTGCCGTAATTCCATTTCAGGATAAGTAAAAAAGCGGCGATTAATGCGACGACTACGAACAACTGAAACAATGCATCCCATCCGTATTTGGCTGAAACGAAAGCCACTGCAAACGGCGATAGCAACTGACCTGCAGAGCCAACTCCGTTGATAAGTCCTGCTGCCAAAGCTGCTCCGTGATTTTTTCCGATGTCCATGGCCGCCGCACCCGACATGAGCGAATCGGGGCCGTAGGTAAAAAAGCCGATAAGGCCGATGGAAATGATGGTTGGAACTATACCCAGCGGACTGAGATACGGTTGCAGGAACAACACAAAAGCCAATCCGAACAGCATGATTGAACTGACCGGGAAGCGGCGTGTTTGAAACAGGTAATCGGAGGCATAACCCGCTGCCAAAATGCCCAGAAATCCGAAGGCTTCGTAAGCAATGGAAGTGTAGCCTGCCCGCTCGTCGGAATAAAAGAGCGCTTCAGACAAATAAAGCGGAAGCCAGAAAAGAAATGCGTAACGGGTAAATTTGACAAAAAAATACATGGCTGCGGCAATCCAGACAGCGCCATTTTTCATTACGGCCAGTTGTGCTTCCTTTTCTTTCCGCTTTCCTTTTTTTGTACTCGTGTCTTTTTCAAAAGGTTCCAATCCAACATCGGTGGGTTTGTTCCTGATAAAAACAATGTAGCCCAGCGAAATGGCCAAAAGTAAAATCGCCGGTGCCAGAAATGCCCGTCTCCACGACAATTCAGCCAGTACATTTTGATTGGAAAGCCAATAAGTTGCAAATGCGGTAGCAGCCATTCCACCAATTACATAGCAGGTAGTCCAGAACGACATCATCACTCCTCGTTCTTTCTTTTTAAACCAGGGCGTCAGGTTTTTTATCAGTCCCGACCAGCCCGACGATTGCCCGAAGCCATTCAGACCCATCAGGAACAGGAAAGAACCGATGGTTCCCATCCAGCCCATCAGCAGGTTGGCGATGACGGAGATGATCAGGCCAATTCCGACGATCAGCCGGGCTCCGTGGCGGTCGCTCAGGTAACCGTTCAAAAACTGCCCGAGCATGTACATAACACTGTAAATTGTAATAACTAAAGCAAATTCGTCTTTGGAAGTGTGCAGTTCGCGGCTCATAACCGGCATCACCACACTGAAATTTTTCCGGCAAAAATACATGCCGAAATAAGCCAGCCAGGTGAGTGCAAATATTTGCAGCCTCCACTTTTTCATTTCAATTGAAACCACTTTGATCATGATTTTCTTATTTGTTAAAACCGGCTCCGATCTGTTCATCAATTTCCTCTAAAATTGGCCAACAGTCCCAAACACCCTCGCATACATAGTCGGCTCCGGCATTCAGTAGTTTTTTCCCGGCGAGGGCTATTTTTTCCATTAACCAAACATGGTCGGCTTTTTCGGTATCTTCATACGATAAACCAATTTCATTTCCTGATTTGGTCAGGCCAATGGTCCACATTCCGGCATTTATTCCTTCCTGAATGTCGGCCACGGTATCACCGATTTTCACCATCTGGCTTACCGGAAATACATTCATTTTTTCGCAATTGCGGAAGATCATCCAGGGAGCTGGTCGGCCTGCAGAAACATCCGAAGAATTGACTACGGAATCAGGCTTCAATCCGTTGGCATAAGCAATTGGCAGTATGTTGTTCATCATTTCTGAAACATATCCGGTGGTTGTACCAACTTTCACTCCTTGTTTTTTGAGCCTGTCAATCAATTCAACAGCGCCGGGAATTGGGTCGCTGTAGTTTTTTACAATTATGGCAAGTGCAGGTTCAAGTTCAGCATAAATCTCTTCAACATCTGCTTCTGATGGAGTTCGCCCAAATTCTGCGATCCACTGTTTTTGGACTGTTTCAAGCCTGAAAATCTCCCTAACATGGTCTTTTTTCGCCAAACCCATTGGGGCACGGGCTTCGTCAATAGTAACCAGTATATCCTTTCTTCGGAATACTTCAATAAATACCTGGGTTGGAGCAATGCATCCGTAGTCGATAATCGTTCCGGCCCAGTCGAAAATCACTGCCTTTATGTTTTTTAATTGTGTCATATTGTATGTCAATGTTTTGAACAAATATTTTTACAGTAAAACCCTGACAGCAAGAACTGTCAGGGTTTGAGGAAAAGGGATAGGGGGGTATTTAAGTTGCTGTTTATTTAAAATGATTGTCCGTTTAATTACCTGTTTACTTTTTGTTAACAGTCAATTTGCGGATATTCATATTATTTAATGATCCACATTTCGGAATTGATGTCATCGGTTTCAGCGCCAAACTGACTTTTCAGTGCAGCTTTGTAATTGTCTGCATTTGTTGTCCGTTCAGAACTTGGGTACTGCCAGCGCTTGGCAATACGTCCGCTGTTGGCAGTACCTGGTCCTGTGAGGAAAGTTGGCACTCCGGTGCGGCGGTAATTGTTGTATGCTTCCCAACCCGAATTCTGGAAGAAAGCCAGGTATTTTTGGGTCAGAATCTGGGTCAGCGCGGTAGCCGCAGTGCTGCTAAATTTAACCGAAGCCTGCGCGTAATAGGCAGTCCAGTTGGCATCGACACCGGCTCCATGGAAAGTCCACGAGGCTTTTATTCCTTTGGTGTAATAATCTTCGGCGTTTCCGGTAACCCAGCCACGGTTGATAGCTTCGGCAATGTTAAAGCACATTTCGGCATACCCAATCTGAATGGTTGGCTCACCAAAGTACGAACTGTAATATTTGCTTTTACTGATGGCAGAATATTCACCGTTCAACATTTTGGTTGACATGTCGTCGAGACTTTCACCCGAACTTGCCCCAACGTAAGCAGCAAAATCAGCAGCAGTTAATCCGGCCTGAATTTTAGCGGGAGCCGGATCAGCAACAATGAATGTACGCGGGTCTTTCAGTGCTACCAGCGTGTTCAGATAAGTAGCCGACATGTTATTACGAGTAGCTGTTTGTCCGTAATTATCCTGATTAAGCGGATATTTGTCGGTTGAAGCGTTGTAGGTAAATTTCAGGTTATCGTCCAACGAAGTTACTACCGGATATTTTGTCGTATTGGAAACCACATCGGAAAACAGTTTTTTGATGTTCAAATCGGTGTCGGCTTCTTTTTTGCTCAGGTTAATCAGAACGCGTAATTTGTAGGTATTTACCACTTTCTGCCATTTAATCAAGTCGTTCCCAAGCATAAAATCGCCGGTCAGGGTTTTGTCATTACTGTTATTGAGCGCTTGCAAGTCGGTGTTCGCTTCTTCGAGCCAAACAAGCGCTTGCTTGAATACTGCTTTCTGACTGTCGTATGCCGGAGCAGTATTCTCCAAACTCTTCAACGCATCGGTCAAAGGCAAGTCGCCCAACCTGAGTGACATATCAACAAAATAATATGCCTTGAAAAATTTACCCAACGCTGAATATGGATTGTTATCAGGAAGGCCAACACGCGTGGCTTCGGAAATCATCTGGTTCACATTTTTCAGTTGCGTATAGTTGAAACTGGTGGTTGTCCAGTCGTATTCCTGATCGTCGTAATAGGCATAGTTGCTGCACCAGAATTGGTTCCAGCGTTGTTCGTCGCTCCATGGCGAATAATACATGCCATTCAGAACAGTAGTAAAAACCATTGATGGCGGAACTTCTCCGGGGCGGTTTGGATCTTTTTCAAGTTCCTCGAATTTCTGACACGATGTAAATGCTACGGCAAGTACCATCATGAATAGGATAATTTTTTTCATTTCTATATGATTATTACTTTTTAAATAAACTTGAATTAGAATGTAATATTCAGGTTAAAACCAAAGCGTCGGGTTGTAGGAGTTTGCAATCCTGAAGATCCGTTGGTTCCGGCATATTGCTCGATGTCGATATCGCTTCTTTCGGCAAAATACAACAGGTTACGACCCACAAAAGAGATATTTGCCTGCTTGATAAAGGTTTTTTGAATGAACTTTTGCGGCAGGTTGTAAGTCAACACCACTTCACGAAGTTTCACATAGGTGCGGCTGATGGCGTAAGATGAATTGGTGCCATAATAACGGCTGATGTAATCCTGTAAAAAAGTCGCGGTTGTGTTTGGCGCAAATTGCAGTTGGTCGTAATTGGTCACCTTTCCGTCCGAATCGTATTTTATCGTTCCACTTGTCAATACGACCCCTTCGCCAACGTACGATTTAATTCCTTTGGTATCGTTTATTCTGGCTTCGCCCATTTCGCCCAGAACCGTGTTAATGTGACGACCGCCCTGATAAGTTTTTTGCTCCACATAGTCGAGAATGGTTCCGCCAAAACGGCCATCGAACTGAAATTTCAGGCTTAAATTTTTATACGAGAAGGTGTTGTTAATTGCACCGGCCCAATCGGAGTTGGCATTTCCAAGATACTGTGTAACCGAGTTCCTGATCGGACGACCACTTGCATCGTTGATCAACTGGCCATCGGCTGTGCGAACAAAATCAGTTCCGTACATTTTATCCATGCGGTCGCCCACTTTCAGGTAGATATTGAGTTTTTCAACACCTGGATAAATTTCTTTCAGGTATTGCTGATTGGT
>CAMDGL010000244.1 GCA_945897845.1 Chitinophaga pinensis
ATCGAGCAAGCCTTCATCTACCATAGCAATGGTGTAATTCATCGCTTTTCCGTTTTTTTCGCTGACCGAAAGACTGAGTTGCCTTTCAGGACGAAACTCAGCAGGAATTTGCAGAACCGGGAACAATCTCGATCCGGGATTTTCAAACGGAATTGGGATTATACCATACATCCGGATTGGATTGTCGTTGTTTCGCTGCCCGAAAGGCTGAATCAGACTGATATGAATATAGGCGCAGGGAGCCATCGCTTCGGTGGCTTTTATCTTCAGATCATTGTTTCCGGCAGTCGTGTTTACCCAAAATTTATCGGTCACGCTGGTGCCGTTTTCAATGGTAATCAGCGCCCTGCCCTTGTCAGGAGCCGGAAAGCTAATATGGATATTATCACCGGCTGTGTATTTTTTCTTGTCCGAAGTAAAACTCAGCATGGTAGCCTGACTGGACGACTGATCTTCGTAATAGTAATCAGGCCGGTTATAAACAGTATGGCTGCTTGTGTGGCCAGAAGTTGACTGAACCACCACCAGGTAGCGTCCCCACTCCAATTTACTGAATGCTTCGCTGATTGAAACCGGGTTTGACTTGATATCCACTGTTTTCGACAAAACAAGTTTGGAGTTATTCCGTGAAATGTAGCTGCCAATATTCTGATCCGAGGATTCCCACCACCAGCGCCATTCCATTTTGTAAACCATCAGCTGAAGTTGGTCTGTCGTGGCTTCTCCTGAAGGATCGACGGAAATCAGTTTCATGGCTGAATTTTCGTCCACTTTGATGTATTCGGTGTTTTCTTCGGCGCGGGCGATAAAAAGCCCTGCATACTTGCTAAACGGCGAATATTTTTTCGTGAATTGACGGATACTGGCATCTCCACCCGGTTCGAAAATACGAACAGTAAAATCTGCATTCAGCATTCCCGGCGCATCGGTAATTGTTCCCAACTGAAGCGGTAAATTCAGGTTCCCGTTTGCATCAGATTTGCTGTCGATCAGTGTTTTGGTTTCGTATTTAAAGGATTTTGTCGCATCATCGAAACCAAACAACGGGAATTGATCGAATTTGGTTTGACCAGCTCTCAAGCTAAGGTCGACAACCGTGCGCAATCCAGGCGCTTTAATTCCGGTCAGCCAGTTCGATTCAATCAGCGCAGTAGCTTGTTGATCATCACTCCTGATCAGTTCATTTTTGGTTGTAAAATTGATTTTCAGGCGATTGGGTTTGATGGTTTCAATGCGTAAATATTTCGTGAATTCGGCCCCTCCGATAGATATAATGGCTTTCCACATGCCTGTTTCTGCATCTGCCGAAGTGGCGGTACGAAAGGTTAGCAGACGCTTATTATTTATGTTTTGTAATTGTTCCTGAATGATTTGCCCTTTCGTATTCATGAGTTTGAAAATAACCGGATGTTTTTCGGGCAGAGGTGCATATCGGTCGTCGATGAAAACCGAAGTATAAATGGAATCACCCGGGCGCCAAACGCCACGTTCAGTATAAATAAAAGCCTTGATTCCTTCCTGAATTTTTTCTCCGGCGACATCAAACTGACTCAACGACAAAGCGTTGTTATCGTTCAGTTTCAGATATGATTTTTGATCATTCTGACTTGCCACCAACATGAATGGTTTTTGTGATACCTGAATGGTGCAAAATCCTTCCTCATCAGATTCTCCGGTTCCAATAGATTGAAGCTGATAATTGTAAACTTCCAGCTTGACTCCTTTTAATGGCATCGCCGTTTGTATGTCGGAGCAAACCACCAAAACCTCGTCGGCAATTCCTTTTTTTACCGTAAGTCCGATATTACTTACCAGAATATTTCTCTTGATGTTCCGGTCGCTGGTGAAATAGGCCCGCGAACAGGGATTTTCACGCAGCCGCCAATTGTAGTAACGGTCGTTGTATTCGTTTTGCCAAGTATCCGGATCTTCCCAGTAATCTTTTTCATTTTCCACTGCATGATTGCTGTCGTATGTCTGGACCTCTTCCTTGTCTGGACTTTCAGCGCATACATATACAGAATAAGCCTTCTGCATCCCAATCTCTACCTGATAGATAGCGCCTTTTTCGATGCTGATGTGTTTGGAGAGATCGATTGAAAAAGCATTCCATTTGTTGAAGTTGACAAATTCGTCGCTGACCAGATCAATTCGCTTGCTGTAAATTAATTTGCCGACCGGTTTCATATTCCAGGTGTCGTTCAACGATCTGTCCTGAAGAAAATTAATCATGTTTGACGGGAATATTTTCACAATGCGCAGGTCAACAGCTTTCAGATTGACCGCTTCGAACGGGAAAATAACAGAACCATTGTCAGGCATAATAACTCCGCGACCAGGCAACCGCATTTCTGGTTTTAACAGTTGAAAATCGATTTTATTTAATATTCCTCCAGACAATGATTGTCCATTACTGTTTTTTATATTTATATCGACTGCTAAAAAATATTCGCCAGCCAGGCGCTCCCGCAGATAGACAGTCAGTTGATTGCCGTCCAACGCCATTTCCAATGAACCGGCACCTTTTAGCTCAACAAGTCCTTCCAAATCCTGCTGGGTGTCAATCGGATCAGAAAAAATCAATTTGAGTTGCTGTTCCGGCTGATGGGTAATATTGGTGCTGATCAGCTTGAATTCAGTGATGGCAGGTATTTCAATTTGTTCTTCGCCTTTTTCTTTTACATCCACCGCTTTTCCGTTCCAGGAGAGATCAATCGTTGAAGTATTTTCTTTTCGCAGGATGTTACTCACCGTAAAATGGTGGCGGTTTTCATTGACATTGTGTTCCCATTGCACTACCAATTCCTTTCCGTCCTGTTCTGCTTCAATTATTTGTTCCACATCTTCAGAATTAAGTGGCACCGAGGTAAGTATTTCTCCCTGAAGTGAATATTGGTCATTGGGCTCTGATGAATTGGTTTTCAATCCATTCACCGTAACCGAGAAATTGCGTTTTAACGTAAAGACGTTAAACTTTAATTCTTCGTATTTTGCCGGAACATCCATCACACTTTTCAGGCTGAAAGTAATTTTATACTCGGTTCCTTCCTTTAAATTTTCGCCCGGTTGAAATATAAAAACCCCATCATTGTATGTACATTCTCCCTTTACCGATGGATCGATCGAAAACAGTTTTGTCAGCTCGATGGGTACTTTTCTGATTTCGATGGAAGTGGCAACCGCCGTTGTCAGCTTAACCTTAAAGCTTGAATTTACAGGTACAATTCCACTTGAATATTCTTCAATATAGGTGCTGAACCCAGGATCAACTTCCAGTAGATGAATAATTTGATCGGATTTGCTTTTTTGATTGCACGAATACAAACTACCAAAGAATAACACAACAAAAAGGAGATGAAGTATGGCCAGGTTTTTCATGGGAAGGTGATTTTATTTTGTAAAGTAAAGATACGGTTTTTTTGAACCCATTCAGGGTTCAGATGCAAATTTATGCGTTTTGTTTTCCATAGGTTTCACCTACGGGTATCTGGAGTTTAGATTTAACTAGACAATAAAAAAATCAATGGAAATTATGGCCTGATGATTTTATTTATTTTTTAAAACTGGTTATATTACTATTTTAACCTTTAATATTCAAATGCCATAGGATTTTCAACAAAAATTCAACTGATTAAGAGAACAGCCATTGAGCAGTGGTATATCAACTTCCCCTCGGACGTCGCACAAGCAATGGAATTTCAGAAGGGAGAAGTTGTCGAATGGGTTATTGAGGACAAGGAGCGAATGACACTAAAAGTGCAGATCAACCTGTTGGCCCAGACAAAAAAAAATAACGGATCGTTGACTGATGAGCTTGATGCCCTTTTCAACCAATACCACCCGGCTTTTTCCGACCATGAGTCGTGGGTCAAACGCGGAGAGTTGATGTATGGAGAACTGACCTGCTTGGGCTGGCCTGCTTTTACTGGCATGTTGGCTACCAGCGGCAACCAATTTGTCGATTGGTCCGCAGCCTGGCGGGTGTTCAGCAAACAGCACGTTGACGTATCCAAAATAATGAATGTTGTGCAGACAAACGTATTACAAGAAACAAGTTGCATTCCTTGTATCGTTGCCCACATGGACGATACGGTGATCAAAAAAACGGGGAAGCGCATTTCAGGCACAAAATGGAGAAGAGACCCGCTTGGGCCGCATTTTCAGACCAATTTCATCTGGGGTCAACGCTTCCCTCAAATGTCACTTGCCCTCCCGCCTGAAGTGCAAACCGGCCAGCAAAGAGCCATCCCTGTTTATTTTCACCATTGTCCAACAATTGATAAGCTACGCAAAACAGCAGAAAAAGAACAATGGCAGGTGTACAAATAAGAGAAAAAAAACAAGCTTAGCCGTCAGTGATCCGACAGAATTGCGCCTATTCGTAAAACCAGGGTTCAAACATTATTATCCTGACAACAATTCTGAATTGACTTTTGGCAATGGCAAATAATGCCGAAATTCAAATATCTTTGTCGCTCAAATTTCAAAACAAAAAATAATGTCGATTGAACTGATTATACGCGAACATATCGTTGAAGCAATTGAAAAATGCTATCAGCAAAAAATAGAACCAAGCCTTGTACAACTGCAAAATACAAGAAAAGAATTTGATGGCGATATTACGATCGTTGTGTTTCCGTTTGTTCGGATGTCAAAAAAATCTCCGGAGCAAACTGCCGCCGAAATTGGCGATTATCTTCAGCAAAATGTAACCGAAGTTCACTCATACAATGTTGTTAAGGGTTTTCTAAATCTGGTTATTTCTGCTGATTATTGGATTTCAATTCTTAATTCTGTCACATCAACTGAAAAATATGGAATTACCGAATCTACTGATTCATCGAAACTGGTGATGGTGGAATATTCGTCGCCGAATACCAACAAACCACTGCACCTTGGGCATATCCGTAACAATCTGCTTGGCTTTTCACTCGGTGAAATTCTGAAAGCCAACGGAAATAAAGTGGTAAAAACCAACATTGTGAACGACCGCGGCATCCATATCTGCAAGTCGATGTATGCCTGGAAAATGTGGGGCAACGGACAAACGCCCGAAAACACCGGCATCAAAGGCGATCACCTTGTGGGCAACTTCTATGTGAAATTTGATCAGGAATACAAAAAGGAAATTGCCACTTTGATCGAACAAGGAGAAACCAAGGAAAGCGCAGAGCAAAACGCTGCTTCGATGTTGGGTGCGCGCGAAATGTTGCTGAAGTGGGAAGCCAAAGATCCGGAAACCATCCAGCTTTGGGAAACCATGAACAGTTGGGTTTATGCCGGATTTGATGTCACTTACAAAGAATTGGGCGTAGATTTCGACAAAATATATTACGAATCGGAAACATACCTCTACGGAAAAGATGAAGTTTTGCGTGGTTTGGCTGAAGGTGTTTTTTACCAGAAAGAAGATTCTTCGATTTGGGCCGACCTGACTGCGGAAGGACTGGATCAGAAAATATTGCTCCGCAGCGATGGAACTTCGGTTTACATGACCCAGGACATCGGAACTGCCAAAGAGCGTTACCAGGATTACCCGATCGACAAAATGATTTATGTGGTTGGAAACGAACAGAATTACCATTTTCAGGTATTGTCTATTCTGCTCGACAAACTGGGTTTCGAATTTGGTAAAGGCCTGCACCATTTTTCATACGGAATGGTTGAACTTCCGCAGGGAAAAATGAAATCACGCGAAGGCACAGTGGTGGATGCCGATGATTTGGTGGCCGGAATGATCGAAGTTTCAAAGAAAACTTCCGAAGAACTGGGCAAACTGGATGGCTACACACCCGAACAGGCTGCTGAAACGTACCGGATGATCGCATTGGGAGCGCTAAAATATTTTATCCTGAAGGTCGATCCAAAGAAAAATATGCTCTTCAATCCTGAAGAATCCATTGATTTTAATGGCAATACAGGTCCGTTTATTCAATATACCTACGCACGCATCCGCTCAATTTTGCG
>CAMDGL010000245.1 GCA_945897845.1 Chitinophaga pinensis
GGTGTTCCAACATGTAGAATAGTCGATAAAATGACGGTTATAGTTGTCTTGTATGATTCAATTGACGACTTTGTTTCTGCACTTCTTACTTAATCCGATACTACCATTCTATTTCAGTTTGCTGATAATCGGGTTGAATGCCTTTGAGAAAACCATTACCCGATCTCCAATCATAAGGTTTACCAGGTCACTATCAAATGCAATGACTTTAATAATCTGGTTATTTCCGGAGATCACTGTTACGATATATATAGTGTCTTGCTTGTCTATACGCGCAATTTGTCCGGTAATCTGAACTTTCCCACTAATACTGTTGTCCAAAAAAACATCTTCAGGAGTTCCAATTCGGGTAACAATACCCTTTTCGAGACAGATTACCTGGGTGGCTAAACGGAAAACCTCATTCAAATCGTGGCTAACCATCAAAGTAGTTACACCCAATAGCTGGTGAGCCCTGGCAATTTCATCCTGAAGCGTGTTTCGCATTTCAGCATCCAGGGCTGAAAGAGGTTCATCTAAAAGTAAGAGTTGCGGTTTGCGGGCCAGGGCGCGGGCCAAAGCCACCCGTTGTTTTTGTCCGCCCGATAAACTACCGGGTTTCCGGCTCCTGAATTCGTCCAACCCAAAGATGCCGAGCAATTCATTTATTGAAGTCTCATTCTTTTCAGGCTGTGCAAACCGAATATTTTGTTCTATCGTCATATTCGGGAAAAGCGCGAAATCCTGAAACATCAGGCTAATATTACGCAATTGAGGAACGATATTGATTTGTTCATCAGAATCGAACCAAACGGAGTTCCCGAATTTCACTATTCCCTGATCCGGATCGATTAATCCGGCCAGAATCCGAAGCAACGTTGTTTTACCTGCTCCCGATTGCCCAAATAAGGCAACAAGTTCTCCGGCCTGAATGGATGTTTGAACCTTGAGGTTCATCGGTCCATCTGCCGTGTGCATCCGCTTTTCAACATCAACAAAGATTATATCATTTTCCATGAGTCATATTTTTTATTGATGCTATATATAATAGTAAGCAGAATTAATGAAGTCAGGAATAAGATCAGGGCATATTGGTTGGCCGCCTCAAAATTGAGCGCTTGTACTTCGTCGTAAATGGCAATGGAAGCAACCCTGGTTTCACCGGGCATATTTCCGCCAACCATTAGTACAATCCCGAATTCGCCAATGCTGTGCGCAAAAGTTAGCGCTACCGCAGTAATAATCGATGGTTTAATGTTCGGAAGCAAAACCCTGAAAAATGTAACCCTTTTTGATTTTCCTAGTGTGTAGGATGCTTCTCGCAAGCTATCGGGCAAAGCGCGAAGACCATTGTGTAGTGGCTGAATCATAAATGGAAGGCTAAAAATAACCGACGCAATCAGCACTCCTTCAAACGAAAAGGCCAGCCGAACATCGAACGCACGACCCAACCACTCGCCCAACCAGTTGCGTGGACTATAAATCACCAACATGTAATACCCTATTACTGAAGGAGGTAAAACCATCGGCATACTTACCAGCGCCTCAATCAATGGTTTTATCCTGACTTTGGTATATGCCAGCCAATAAGCGAATGGCAGTCCAATCAGGATTAAAATAACGGTAGTCGATACCGCTAGTTTCAGCGTAAGCCAAAGGGTTTGTGCAAATTGAGGATCCATTATTTGAATGATAGATGATGAATTTTGACTGTTGAATTTTCTGTTACACTTCAGTTTCCTGACTCCGGTCTTCCGTCTCCGGACTACTTCTTCATCAGCGAAACCTCGTTGGCTTTGACCAATGCTTCAACTTCATCGCCAATTTTCAGGTCAAGCGAATTGACTGACCTGGTTGTAATGGCCGAAGTAATTATATATTTCTGAAATTGCAGACTGACTTTACTCAGCAGTTCTCCGCGTTCAATATGCAAAATACTGCATTTCATCCGGTTGCGCATACTTATTAATCCTGAAAGATTCTTAGCCAGTGAAACTTCGGTTTCTTTAAACACAAGGTCTATCGAAACCCCTTCCAACAACCATTCCGGTCGGGTTGCCGATTCGATCAACATGGCGGAAAAGTTTTGTCCATGCACATCCACATCCACAAGAAGGATTGCTCCCGATTGTTTAATTTTTGATATTATTCCGGTTAATTTATTCATTTTAAGCAACTTATTATTTAAATCCAGATTC
The DNA here is from genome assembly GCA_945897845.1 of Chitinophaga pinensis. Taxonomy (GTDB): domain Bacteria; phylum Bacteroidota; class Bacteroidia; order Bacteroidales; family Prolixibacteraceae; genus Aquipluma. The sequence goes on from CAMDGL010000245.1 coordinate 2,178, forward strand.
CGTGTCGTCGGAAAGAATGCCAAAGCTTAGTTCAACATTAATTCGCGGACAAAGTGGTGCGATTGCAATCCCATACTACAATACTTTCACCGCAAGCGGTTTATTGTATTTTTGACCTGAAACTAAAAACTGCGACTGAACTCTTTTTTCTCTTTCCTATTTTTTTGTCTTCAAGGCACAATATACCCGTTTTTCTCAAAGACTGGCTTGCATTGGCCGCTCAAAACATACTTCATGAATTTTGCTGCTTCGGGATTAACTTTCCAGCTTTTAACCAAAACCATCGCCTGCTCTACTGGTTTGTATAACTTGGTATCAATCACATAGACTGAACCTTTCATCTCCGGAGAAAAAGTCAGCGACATGGCCAGAAACGCGACTTCGGCATTTCCGGTTTGGGCAAATTGTGCGGTTTGCGAAATGTTGTCGGCGTAAATAATTTTCGCTTTCACTTTTTCGTATAAACCCGTTGACTTTAATACTTCAATAGCCCGGTCGCCATAAGGTGCCAAATCTGGTTTTGCAATGGCAATGCGCTTTACCAAAGGATCGGTCAGTATTTCAAACCCTTTTGACACATCGATTGTATTGCTCCACAACACAAGTTTTCCCATCGCATATGTCCGTATTTCTCCGGAAGCAGCTCCCTGATCTTTTAACTTGACCGGAAACGTATTGTCGGCAGCCATAAACAGGTCAAATTCAGCCCCATTCAGTATTTGTTGAAGCAATGCCCCTGATGAGCCAAAATTTGCCGTGACTGTGGCTTTCGGATTGGCAATCGCATAACTGGTTTTGATTTCTTCTAAAACAAACCGCAAGTTGGCTGCCGCTGCTATTTTTACAGTTTGTCCCTGTGCCGTTAGGACAATAAAAAAGGCTATGAGTATAAATATTCGTTTCATATTCTGGGTTTTAAAATTAATAGATTATTTGCTTTCTGCAACCACTGGGGTTTTGTACAACTGAGGTTTGATAGTCAGCATCAGATAAGCGTACCGCGGAAATTCGGTGTCCACCGCTGTTGATTTGAATTTTAGCATTTTAGCGCCATCAGTCATCATGTAGGCACACCAGGCAAACTGGATAGACGTTTCTGCCGAAAATTTGTAGTTCAGGGCGATGTCTAATTCCGAACCAATATTCTTCTGTATATCCAACGTTCCAACCTTCATGCCTTTCGCCAGATTGAAGGCGTAATAGGTAATGTCAGAACATATCTTTTTATTTAACTTCAGGTTTACGCCTGCAAAGTAGTTGACTAAGCCACCTTTGGGTAATGTTGCCCAATATTCCATATAGCCATTAAACGAATGATTCACTCCATAAGGCAACTTATTAAATGTGTTGGTTTTGGTTGCTGACAAAGTGCTTCCGGAGCCTGAATAATAATCAACTCCGACCAGCCCACCAATATGATCAGTAAACGAATAGCATGCTTTTAAGGCCATTAAATAGGCAACCAAATCAACTGTCGGAGCGCTTTTCCCGAACTGATAATAGCCAGTCAGCAAAAAACCAAGTGGCATTTTGTCGTTCTTCAATTGCAAAGTACCGCCGGTGGTGTAACGATGATACAAATCCAGATCGATTTTGCTTTTCATATAACCTTCATCCACGCCGAGTAAACTCAAATCAAGTCCGTTTGCAAGTGTTTTGGTGAGGTGCAGGAATGCAAGTTGCTTGTACATTTTGCTGACAGAATAATACGACGTATCGGCATTGTTGGCTTTCTGGTTGTTGTAAGCATAACCAAACTGAACACCCAGTCCTGGTGCAAAATACTTGAATTGGGCTAAATCGTGCGAGTTACCTGTGTTGCTCCAGGGTGACAAACTGAACAAACGACCATCTTCAAATTGAACACCCTGACGGCCAATTTTAAAACTGGTGCCTGAAAATAATAACAGTTCTGTCCATGCTTCATACACACCCATACTTCCGGAGGTTGCCGTTGTTGGTTGTTTAGTATCAGTTTCACCAAAAATCCGTGCATCCTGCAAAACCAGACGCGCACTTACTATACCACCCTTGTAGTTGAAATTCAGGCGTGAGCGCTGAAGCGCAAAGAATGCCGGTTTTGTCCCATCAGCCAGGGGTTGGTTAAAACCCTGCCGAAACTCTGAACGTGGCCGAAACTCGGCATCAATAGTTGTTTGCCCGTAGCTTTCTGAAAAACTGAGCAAAAAAAGCAATCCAAGGATCGCTAATGCGTAAACCTTTCTCATGGGTTAGCGATATAAACTAAATTAGATAACGATATTTAAAAAAAATCAAAGGTTAATCTCGACATTGATTTGAGCAACCACTTTGTTGATTTCAGCCTGAATAATCTGGTATTCCCGAAGCATTCGCTCTCCGTAATCCGATATAGAAGTACCGCCGCCGTTTGCACCTCCACGTTGTTTCAAAACAAGTGGATATGGAGCCATTCGGTTCATTTCATCAATCATCGTCCAGACATGCTGATACGAGATTTCCATTTCTTTTGCGGCTCCACTTAAACTGCCATTCTTCTTGATTTCCTGAAGCAGCTGAGTTTTCAACGGATTGATAAAAACCACTCCGTCCTTTTTGATCGAAATATGACAATCTACTTCGATCATGGCTAATGGCATTTACAGTTTTCGTTATGGCAATCGCAGGGAGTTCCGATAATGACTTCGGTCGATTTGATGATAGCAAAAGCCGTATCGCCCGGTTTCAGATCCAAATCAGCAATCGCATCTTTCGAAATGATAGCCGAAATTATATTCCCATTGCCCAGATCAAGCATTACTTTCGATGTAATCAATCCTTCGTCAACTTTCAGGATTTTACCTTTCAGTTGGTTACGTGCGCTAAGTTTCATATTCTTGAATTTTAGATCATTTTACTTTCAATGGCCAGATAGTCGCTCGTCCACTCCTTCAGGGAAGTTGCAAAGCCGACCATCCTTTTGATCTCTTCATCTGTAGGCACAATTACAGGAGCAACTTCAAGCGAACAAAAATTCATAAAACGGTTCATGAACCTGACCTCTGCATGAAACTCTTCGGGTGCTTCGTGGTTTTTCTTCAACTCGCGATACATCGACGAAATACTGGAATGTTCAGGAATAAATCCGGATTTCATTAGTACGCTGGTCATGTAATTCTCGATAGACATGGCAACTACATTGTAAATAACCAGATTGCCTAGTGTCTTTTTCTTTGATGCACCCAAGGCTGCCTTGTAATAATCTGTTGCTTCCAAATAATAGCTTTTCCATTCCATAACTGTAATTTTAAAATTCGTGACTATTGAGATTGTTAGCTAAAGTGATTAATTCTTCAACCTTAAGCCCGCGTTTATGGCGAAGTGACAGTGACTTTACCTGTTCGGTAAGAAGCGTTGTTTGTCGCTCACTCATATTAATTTGCTGCTTTTCCAGAAAGTGTTTGATTATTTGGCCTCCTGAATGCCGCCCAATAACCATTTCAATCGACTTTCCTATTTCAGAAGATAGAAAGGGTTGATAGGTCAGTTCGTTTTTAAGAAGGCTGTTACAGTGAATACCCGATTCGTGGCGGCAAACCATCTCACCAACAATTGGTTTTGAAGGATGAATGGGCTTGGATGAAGCCTGGGCCACAAACCGGCATAGCTTCTGAATTTGTGTCAAATGAATTCCACAATTAATTCCTGAAGATATTTTCAAGGCAGCAGCAACTTCCTCTAAACAAGCGTTTCCGGCACGTTCGCCCAGTCCATTTACGGTTGCACTTACCGAACTTGCTCCTGAAAGCAATGCCGCTACTGAGTTGGC
>CAMDGL010000246.1 GCA_945897845.1 Chitinophaga pinensis
TATTTATGGAGAAACAGTGCTGATGTGGAGCGAAGTGAAAAAACATCTTACTTTTCAGGAATAAATGATTGGGAATGGATTATCGGGACCGGATTCTTTACCAGCGACATTTATCCTGAGTTGGAGAAACTAAAATCCGAATTATATACTGATATAAGAAATAACCTGATACGATTTTTTATATTTATGGTTATCCTTATAGTTTTGGCTCAATTAACAATGAGGTATTTTGCAGTGAAGGCCAAATCAAATATTCTGCTTTTTCTTCATTTCTTTAAAAGAGCAGCCCAGGGCATGCAAATCATTGATTCAAATCAACTTGCATTTTCAGAATTTGATACCCTTGCACAGGCTGCAAATCAAATGATACACGAAAGAGAGAGAATAAAATCAGTTCTCTCTGCTGAGAAATCTCGTCTGAGGTATATGATAGATGCCATTCCTGACCTGATTTTCTTTAAAGATACTGAAAGCAAATTCCTTGGGTGTAATACTGCATTTGAAAAGTATATCAACAAGAAATCAGAAGAAATTATAGGCCTATCAGAATATGAACTTTTCCGTAAATCAGATGCGACTGGATATAATAAATCCGACAAGCGCATTATTGAGACACTGCAACCAGAGCGATCAACTAATTGGATTGAGTATTCCAATGGACAAAGATGTTTGTTTTATACATTGAAAACACCCTATTTTGATTCTGCAAAGAATTTGTTAGGGATTATTGGAATTAGCCGCGACATAACCGAAATGGAAGAAACCCGGCAACGTTTGATTCTGGCAAAAGAAAAAGCGGAAGAATCGGACAAGTTGAAAACTGCTTTTCTGGCTAACATGAGCCACGAGATCAGGACTCCTATGAATGCAATCATTGGATTTTCTGATTTACTGGCAGAAGATGATCTGACTCATGAAGATAAAATTGACTTTATAGCAAAGATAAAGAGCTCAGGACGATCGCTGATGTCGTTGATTAACGATATTATTGATATTGCAAAAATTGAAGCAGGACAACTTAAAGTTGTTGAATCAGCATGTGATCTGAACGTTCTACTAAATGATCTGCTTGGCACTTTCGACGAATTAAAAAATGTTTCGGGTAAAAAGAGTGTAAGTTTAAATCTTGTGGTTCCCGAAAAAACAAACAATTTCTGGGTCATAACTGATCCGATGCGATTGCAGCAGGTTTTAACCAATTTGCTTAGCAATGCATTGAAGTTTACTGAGTTCGGAAGTATTGAATTTGGATATACTATTCAAATGTCAACTCTCACATTTTATGTAAAAGATACCGGAATCGGGATTCTACGAAGTAAGCAAAAGCTTTTGTTCCAGCGCTTTAGCCAATTAGATCCCAGCACAACTCGAAAATATGGTGGAACCGGACTAGGTCTGGCGATTTCGAAAAACCTGGTCGATTTATTGGGAGGCACCATTGGCATGGAATCGAATCCGGGAAAAGGCTCCATGTTTTATTTTACAATACCTTATAAACTTGTTGAGCATAAACCTGCAAAATATACGAGATCCGATTCACATAGTTTTCAATGGAAAGGGAAAACTATACTAATCGCTGAAGATATAATGCAAAACTTTATGCTAATGGAAGCCTTGTTAAAACGTACCGAGGTACGACTGCTTCATGCACTGAATGGACAAATTGCAATAGATATAGTTAAATCAGATCCCAATATTGATCTTGTTTTAATGGATATTCAATTACCGATAAAAACAGGCTATGAAGCGCTAAAGGAAATACTTGAATTCAGGCACGATTTACCAGTAATGAGTTATACTGCATTTGCCCTGCCACATGAAAGGGAGAAGAGCTTATCGGCTGGATTTGTTGATTTTATACCTAAACCTATTAAAGCAGAAACCCTGATTCCGATGTTAGATAAATATCTACAGAATCAGGGCTTACCTATATCACTTTAAGCTACTTTAGTCTAACAGATGCACTACGAGTCCGCTACGGAGTTTTGGCTCGAACCAGGTGGTTTTTGGCGGCATAATATTACCTGTATCGGCTATTGCAATCAATTGATCCATCGAAACAGGATAAAGGGCAAAAGCTGCTTTCATCTCATCGCTATCGACACGTTTTTTCAATTCTCCCAGTCCACGTATTCCTCCAACAAAATCAACGCGAGTTGATGTTCGGAGGTCTTTTATATCCAGTATATTATCAAGTACTAGTGCCGATAGAATTGTAACATCCAGGACACCTATCGGATCCTCATCGTTGTAAGTACCTTGTCTCGCGGTTAACGAATACCAAAATCCATCAAGATACATGGAAAAATTATGCAAACTTGCCGGAGAATATATCTCATTGCCTTTTTTCTCAACAAGAAATACTTTATTTAATTTTTGAAGTAATTCCTCATTGCTCAGATTATTGAGATCTTTAACTACTCTGTTATAATCAATAATTTTTAATTGATTATCAGGAAAAAGCACTGACATGAAATAATTATACTCTTCGGTTCCATTATGCGCCGGATTGTTTTTACGTTTTTCGAGCCCAACAAGAGCAGCAGCTGCAGTACGATGATGACCGTCGGCTACATAAAGGCTGGGAATTTCTTTTTCGAAGATTTCGATAATCCTTTCGATTGTAGCTTTGTCGTCAATTGTCCAGAAATGGTGTCCAAATCCTTCGTCAGCAATAAAATCGTAAACGGGTTTATTTTTAGAAACTATTTCAGTAACAATCTGGTCAATATTTTTATTAGCCGGATAAGTAAAAAATACTGGTTCCACATTTGCATTGGTAATCCGGACATGGATCATACGATCCTCTTCTTTATCTTTCCTTGTTAATTCGTGTTTTTTAATATTGTTGTTGAAATAATCTTCAATATTATTGCATCCGACAATTCCATATTGAGTACGGCCATTCATGGTTTGAGCATAGATATATAATTTTTCGTCGGTATCCTGAATCAGCCATCCCTTTTCGATAAAGGCAGCAAAATTTTCAACAACTTTTTCATAAACTTCTTTCCCATGCACATCAATACCTTCAGGAAGGTCAATCTCAGCCTTTGTAACCCTGAGAAGCGAATACGGATTACCTGAAGCTTCAATCCGGGCTTCTTCCGAATTCAACACGTCATAAGGTCTTGATGCTAATTGTTTTACGATTTCGACAGGAGGACGTAATCCCTTAAATGCTTTAAGAATTGCCATTGTTTACAGTTTTAATTCAAATAATAATTTGCACTTATAAAAGTTCACAAAATAATAGAATAGTATTGAATGATACAACAGAAAAACAAAAAAAAACTGCAATGATCTGTCAAGTCATTGAGTTAAGCTGATAATAGGAAAAAGCAATATCAATTATCAATCGTCATCGCTATCAACAATACCTGCAGAACGTTGAAGGGAGCCAATCAGTGCGCCTAACATTTTTGTCATTTCCATTAATTGGTTCCGGGATTCGTCAAGATCAGTATTGGAGAAGAAACCTTGTTTGGATGCCATAGCACTATGCACAACACATTCGCGTACAGAACTTTTAGCCATTTTCAAATAATGAATAAATTGGGCTTTGTTACGCGCTGAGCCTTCTGCAATATGCAAAGCAATGGCTTGCGCCGAATTGTAAAAATTCGATGCCAGTGAGATTGAACCTGTTTCGGGGAATTTATTTACTTTTTTATATACCCAATCTATATAATCAAGAGCTTTAAGGTATATACGTAAATCCTCGAAACGAAAGAAAGTAGCAGTTTTGTCGAGTTCAGTTTCCATTAAGGGTGGTTTTTGGTTTTTAATATACTAGTATGACAAAAATAGATTACAACTTCTTAAATTTTCAGCTAATATACAAAGTAAAGAACACAAATCCAAGAAAGTTGTTTAGGCTGATCTTTCTTTTTTTTTCAAATCGTCCACTTTTTTATACCGATTTGAGCTTTTAAGCGCAGATTCAACCACAAACAACCTTCACAAGATTTGTGATACCAAAATTATAATTAACTGAATTTCTATTTATTAACCTGAAATGTAATGTCGTTCTTAGTAAAAAAGGCAACAATCTGCCTTGCAGCTGCAACTCCGGCATTATTATTTGCTTCGGAAGTTTGTGCCCCCATTTTTTTGGGTGTAAAATAGAAACGGCCCAAATATTTTTCTGCAATAAACCCTTTACAGTCGGGTTCTACATCCGAAACATATTTAAAATCGGCTCTTTCGACAAACATTTTCAACAACCCTTCTTCGTCAATAACTTCCTTTCGGGCAGTATTTACCAGGGTTGCTCCTTTAGGCATCAGGGATAGTAAGTCGTAATTTACCGATTTCTTAGTCTGAGCATTTGCCGGCATATGAAGTGAAACATATTGACAGGTTGAATAAAGTTCATTCACATTTTCAAGGTAATGTATTCCATCGGCCTCAATAGTTTTCCGGTCGACAAACGGATCAAAAGCGAATATTTCCATTCCAAATCCTTTGGCAATTGCCGCTACAGCTTTTCCAACATACCCAAAAGCATGCAATCCGAGTTTTTTACCTTTCAGTTCAGTGCCCGACGATCCATTGAAATTGTTTCGCGCTGCAAATACCATCATTCCAATAGCCAGTTCAGCAACAGCGTTTGAGTTCTGGCCTGGGGTATTCATTGCTACAACACCTTTAGCTGTTGCTGCAGAAAGATCGATATTATCGTACCCCGCTCCTGCTCTTACAACAATTTTTAGTTTTTTTGCTGCATCGAGAATATCCGCGTCTACAATATCACTTCTGATAATAATCGCATCAGCATCTGCTACGGCAACAATAAGTTCATCTTTTGTCGCATAATTTTCGAGAAGCGCAGTTTCAAATCCAGCTTCTTCCACTATTTTCTTTATGCCTTCCACTGCAGCCTTTGCAAAAGGTTTTTCAGTGGCAACCAGTATTTTCTTCATGGCTTTGGTTTCTAAAAAATTACTGATGAATTAGCTATTTGCCTTTTCAAACACGTTCATACAGTCGATAAGTGCCTGTACACTTTCAATAGGTAAGGCATTATAGGTCGAAGCCCTGAAACCACCTACTGAACGGTGTCCTTTGATACCAATCATACCGCATGTTTTGGCAAATTCCATAAAAGCATCTTCTTTATCCATGTATTGCTCTTTCATCACAAAGCAGATGTTCATCAGCGACCTGGCGCTTTTAACTGCGGTTCCTTCAAACATTTTACTGTTGTCAATTGCATTATATAGAAGGTTTGCTTTAGCGATATTCAGTTCTTCCATTTTTTGAACTCCGCCCATTTCTTTCACCCATTTCAAGGTTTCTTTTAATGTAAAAATACTCACACAAGGAGGTGTATTAAACATTGAACCTTCTTTTATGTGAATGCGATAATCGAGCATTGAAGGGATTGCCCGTTCAACTTTACCCAAAATATCTTCGCGGATAATAACGAAGGTCACGCCTGCAGGACCTGCGTTTTTTTGTGCTCCGCCATAAATCATAGCATATTTCGAAACATCAACCGGACGACTGAAGATATCGCTCGACATATCTGCAATCAAAGGAACCGGCGAATCAAAATCTTCCCTGATTTCGGTACCATAAATTGTATTATTGGTTGTGATATGGAAATAATCGGCATCTGCCGGTATATCCCATCCTGAAGGAATATAGTTAAAGTTTTTATCAGCGGAAGTTCCAACAACAGCAACTTCACCAAAAAGCTTTGCTTCTTTAATGGCTTTTTTTGCCCAAACACCTGTTTCGAGGTATGCAGCTTTCTTATTCAACAAATTAAAAGGAACCATACAAAATTGCAGGCTTGCTCCTCCTCCAAGGAAAAGCACTTGATAACCTTCAGGCACATTAAGAATTTCCTTGAACAATGCAACGGCTTCGTCAATCACTGCCTGAAAATCTTTACTCCGATGCGAAATTTCGAGTAGTGACATACCAATACCATTTAAATCAAGTATTGCTTT
>CAMDGL010000247.1 GCA_945897845.1 Chitinophaga pinensis
GCAAGTCCATTATTCAATGGTAATACCGACTATGCCAGTTTGATTGATAAAAATGGAGTTGCCTTATTTCCTCAGACGTATGACGCCAATAAATGGAAACTGGCTGCTGAAGCCTGCAAAGAGGCCATCGATACCTGTCATATGCAGAATAAAGCATTGTATAATGTGGTTGATCCCCAGGTAATGACAGCTCCCGACGCATTTAAGCTTCAGACAACTTATCGTCAGGCTATTTGCGATCGTTGGAATTCAGAACTGATTTGGGGAAGTACCAATTACGACTGTACCTATCTTTCTCGCCAGGCACAGGCAAAGATACTTCGACTGAATGCAGAATTATCGAATCAGGTATTTACAGAATGGGCTCCAACAATAAAAATGGTGGAGAAATATTATTCACAGAATGGTGTACCAATCGATGAAGATGTTAATTGGCAAGGTAATTCGTGGTACGATAACCGGTATAAAGTTAGACCGGAGGTTTCTTCAGGAGATGAGATTTATTATGTGCAAAAAGATCAGAAGACAGCTTATTTGCATTATAACCGTGAACCACGTTTTTATGCGAGCTTAGGATTCGATAAAGGCGTTTATTTTGGAAACGGATATTATGCATTTCCATCAACTGTGAAATTTACCGATTTCTTCAATAAAGGAGTTTCGGGCAGGGTAAGTAGTGCAGGTAACTTTTCCATTACCGGATATAGTGTTAAGAAAATGCATAATTTCAAGAATGCACAAACTGCATCGAGTACCAGTGTTGAATATTTTCCTTTCCCGATTCTTCGTCTTGCCGACCTCTATCTGATGTATGCCGAAGCATTAAATGAGTTTAGTGGTCCGAGCGCCGAAATCTTTACTTATTTGGATTTAATCAGGTCACGTGCAGGGTTAAAGGGGGTAAAAGATTCCTGGTCGCAGTATTCCTTAAAACCTAATAAACCCGACACAAAAGACGGTCTGCGTCAGATTATTCATCAGGAACGTACTATTGAACTGGCTTTTGAAGGAAAGCGCTTCTGGGATATTCGTCGTTGGAAAGAGATTGATGAATTAAACGATCAACCAAGAGGTTGGAATATTGCCGGGGAAACCGCAGAAGATTTTTATAACGTCATTCTTGTGGCACAGGTACCTACTAAATTTACAGTTAAGGATTATTTCTGGCCGATAAAAGAAGCCGATATGACTGTAAATAAGAATCTAATACAAAATTACGGCTGGTAATTACCTTAGTTTGTTTAATAAAACATTTGAATAAGATGAAAATAAAATATTTTTTCATGATTATGGTTCTTGGCGCTCTTTCATTCGCATGTACCCTTGAACCGATAGGCCAACAACCTGTTGACAGCATTCCTCCAGGATCAGTTTCCGATGTAAAAGTTGATAATACCCCCGGAGGTGCAATTCTGACCTATAAAGTTCCGCAGGATGAAGACCTGCTTTATGTGAAAGCAGTATATTCATTAAAGGATGGAGTTCAGAGTGAATCCCGTTCTTCCATGTACACCGATACACTGAAGGTTGCCGGTTTTGGCGACACTAATCCACGTGAAGTAACACTCATTGCTGTTGATCGCAGCAGAAACGAATCTGCTCCTGTTAAAACAACAATCAATCCGCTTGAACCCTCAGTAATCGCTATAGGAAATACGATTACTCTGGTCGAAGACTTTGGAGGAGTTCATGCTTACTGGAAAAATCCAACAAGGGCAGAGGTATCAGTTATCATCTTAAAAGAAGATAACAACAAGGAGTATGTGCCCCTTGAAACTTTTTACTCCAGCATGGTTGATGGAGAAGGAGCTAAACGTGGAATGGATACTATTCCGTTGAATTTTGCCGTGTATGTTCAAGACCGTTGGGAAAATACCAGCGAGATTAAAAAATACACATTGAAACCAATTTACGAAACCAAATTCGACCGACTTAAATTTAGGGAGGTAACTCTCCCAGGTGATGAGAAAGCGGCCTGGGGATGGGTAATGCCCCGTGCATGGGATGGAGTTATTGGTGATCAGGGATTCCACACTGGAAACGGAACCGGCAGATGGCCACACTCTTTCACAATTGATTTGGGGGTAACTGCAAAGATCAGTCGTGTAATTGAATGGCAACGTCAAGGTTCCTGGATCTATAATCATGGTAATTTAAAGAAATTCGAAGTTTATGGATGTACAGTTCTGGATGCAACGGGCAATTGGGATAGCTGGACAAAATTGATGACTTGTAATTCAATCAAACCGTCAGGATTACCTACAGGACAGGTCTCTGCTGAAGACAAAGCCTGGGCGGCTGCAGGAGAAGAATTTTTGAATTCGCCGATGAACCCCAAGATTCGTTATATTCGAATCAAGGCGCTTCAGAGTTGGTCTGATGGAGACTTTCTTCACCTTTCCGAGCTCCAGTTTTTTGGTGATAACAGGTAATATTTATTTCATCCATATTTAATTTATTATTATGAAATTCAATAATTTATATATTATCTGCATAGTCTTTATGGTGTTTTTTACGCTATCCTGCTCCAAAATGAATGATTTGCATCAGTCCTATTTAGATGAAGGAGAAATAATCTATGCAGCAAAAGTCGATAGCGTTGCTCCAAGCGCTGGAAAGACAAGAATTCAATTGGAGATGTTTGTAATCTCTCAAAGAATTGAAAGTGTTCGTGTTTACTGGAACGATTATAAAGATTCTGTCGATATTGCAGTTGGCAATCAAACAGGTTCTAAAATGAAAATGCTGGAAAACATGGAGGAAAAGGGGTACATCTTTCAGTTTGTCAGTTTTGATAAATTTGGACACCGGTCGTTACCTTTTGAAGTAACCGGGAAGGTTTATGGAAATCGTTTTCAGGCTTCGCTTACAAACAGGGTGGTTACCAGTAAAACGGCCTTGGTTGCCGGAAAAACAACAATTACATGGTCGGGTGCTGTTGATAAAGGTGTACGTTGTGATCTTACTTATACCAATATTTCGGGAGTGCAGATTACCAAAAAAGTGCCAATGAATGTGGCCAAAACCGAGTTGTTGGATTTGGCTTCGGATCTGAAGTACAGAACCTTATTTCTTCCTGAAGTTACGGCTATTGATACTTTCTACACAGATTATAAAAGTATAGTCTTTTAGTTTGGTTTAGTTTAGTTTAGTTTCGATGAAAGTCGGGTGCTCTCTATGGGAGCACCCGATATTATTTAGACAAAACCATCATGTTTTCAATCTTCTGCATGAAAAAAATCTTCATACTGATTGCTATTCCTGTTACCCTAATAATTGGATACTTCTTTTTTAAAATAGGGTGGGCTGGTTTAACAAACCAGAAAAGCCTATCCATCATCTACCCGTTAAACCTGACGGTTTTCCCTAAAGATATGGCATCACCAGCTTTTGCATGGAAGGAAGATAATGTGAAGATTAAAAAGTGGCAGATAACTGTCAAAGCTGGGGATGCTACAATTATTGCTTCGACAGAAGTATCTGAGAAATTATGGAAGCCTTCTGCTAAGGAGTGGAGCGCGATCATTGCTTCCGGCAGTGAAGAAAAATATACGGTGACGGTTCAGGAAAAAACATTTTGGCTGGCTTCCAGTGCCGGCGTTACTTTTTCCATTTCGAAAGATCCGGTTGACGCCTCTGTTTTCTTCCGGAGTGTACCCCTCCCATTTAAGTTTGCCCGCGAGAATATGAAGAAAATAAAATGGTACCTGGGTGATGTGAGCAGTGAGTCAAAACCGCATGCTATGCTGGAAAATATGCCGGTTTGTGCCAATTGCCACTCCTTCTCCAGAGATGGAAAAACAATTGCGATGGATGTAGACGCGATCGACGATAAAGGGGCTTATGCTATCAGCTCCTTTGAGGAGAGCATCAAATTTTCCAGCGACAGTATCATTTCGTGGAGCAGATTTCAAATGGGAAAATTTACTTACGGGCTTTTATCACAAATATCCCCCGATGGCCGATTTGTGGTGAGTACACTGCGCGATTGCGAAATATTTGTTGACATCAAAGATCTCGAATATTCGCAACTTTTTTTTCCGTTCAAAGGTATTCTGGTGGTATACGACCGCCAAGAAAAGCGATATTACGAACTGGAAGGCGCCAATGATTCCATGTTCGTGCACAGTAATCCATGCTGGACACCTGATGGAAAAAATATCCTGTTTACACGGGCGAAAGCCAAACATTACAGCGAAAGTGGGATTCATAACGGATCTGTCGCGAAACAGCAGGATAGAGAACGATACAATAAATTCGAAAAAACCTATTTGGATCGAGATTCGCTGATTAAATTCGATATTTACACGATTCCATTTAATGACGGTTTTGGGGGATTGGCAACACCCATAGAGGGTGCCTCAAATAATGGATTAAGTAATTATTTTCCAAGGGTATCTCCCGACGGCAAGTGGCTGGTATTTTGCCAGGCCGAAAGTTTTATGCTGCTGCAAAAAGACAGCAAACTTGCAATTTTGCCCATTGCCGGAGGAGAATCACGTGTGCTGAATTGTAACAGTCAGAATATGAATTCATGGCATTCGTGGTCGCCAAATAGTAAATGGCTGGTTTTTTCATCAAAAGCATTCGGCCCCTACACACAACTTTTTCTTACCCATATCGATGACGATGGTACCGATACACCCCCGGTTTACCTCCATAATTTTTCTTTCTCCGAATACGCTAATAATATTCCTGAATTTGTGAATACCAAGTACAACCGTAATTTTAAAATTGAACCTGATTTTTTGGCGGGTGATGATTTCATGATCAGGAGCGGCGAAATCCATCAAAATAATGGTGAAGAACAGGAAGCTTTTGAACATTTTGATACTGCTGTTAAAAAGTTTCCAAAAAAGGCAGAGGGGTATTACAAGCGAGGCAAAATACTTTTCCAGCGCAACCAGTTTGCCACAGCATTAAAAGACCTCAATGCAGCTATTGAATTGGAGCAGAATCTGAATTTCTATGTCACACGTGGAATTATCAGGATAAAAATGGCCGATTGCCAATCTGCTATCAAAGATTTAAATGAGGCGCTCAAAATGGATTCAACCGATATTAATGCCAACGCTTATTTAGGTGTTGCATATACTCAGATTGACAAACCCGACCTGGCTATTCCTTACCTTAATAAGGCAATCAGTTTGAATAAGGAAGATTATTATTCTTACTATTATCTAGGTTTAGCCTTTTTCGATAAAAGTAAATTCAAAGAAGCAGAACAGGCTTTCAAATCCGGGATCGAATGCTGCAACGCCCGTTCACTATTACCGCTAATTTACGAAATGAGGGGGAATAGCCTGGTAAAACTCGGAGATTTCGAGGCGGCGGTTATCGATTTTACTGCCGCCAGCAGGTATGCACCAACCGACCCATCACCTTATTACGAAAAGGGGAAGGCGTTGCTGGAATTGCGTCGGGACCAGGAAGCGAAAATCAGCCTTAAACAAGCCCAACTATTAGGGTCAGCACAGGCATCCTCTCTTATAAATATGATGACTAATTAAAAACAAATTATAGATATATGAAAATACTTACACTTATTCTCGTTTGGGTTATTGTCACTTTTAGCCTTTTTGCGAAAGAACTAGATAAAAATGCAAAATATGCTCATGGCCAGGTTTTTTTGTTGAACAATGATACATTGAGCGTATATATTAAAATTGAAAAGATTTCGCAAATGCAAAATGGTATCCAATATGTTGATTCGATGGGAATGGAATTTAAGTTAAAACCTTTTGATGCAAAGGGATTTAGCTTGATTTATCCAGACGATACCATGATTTTTGAAAGCATAAATGATCTGGATCGGGCATTGTTTCATTCTAAAAAGAAGGATTGTTATTTTGTACATCATGTAATACAAGGGAAATTATCATTGTACTATTTTATCGAATCAAAACTGGAGATGGAGGGTCTTGATCAGGTATTAATGGAGAAGTCCCTTTATTTT
>CAMDGL010000248.1 GCA_945897845.1 Chitinophaga pinensis
GCCGCCTGCTTCAAAATCCGGTAAAAGATCAATTGAAAATCAGCATTCTGCCTGAATTATGCTCTGAAATCACACTTGAAATTTATAATCTGCAGGGAATCAATGTTCTTCATCAATCGAAAATAAAAGTTAAAAAGCAATCTCTTGAAGCCAATGTTTCAAATCTTCCTTCGGGTATATATATTTATTTAATTCGGTCGGAGAAGTTTTCCGATTCAGGAAAATTCGTAATATTATAATTCAGGCATATTCATTCAAAAATAATCAATTTATGATACACAAACAGACCACGGAAGATACAAAAAGACATATTTTAGTTCGGAAAGCATCGGGCGACGAAGAAAAATTTGAAACTTACAAGTTGGAACGTTCATTGCGAAACGCGGGTGCTGACAATGATTTGGTTCAGGACATTGTTAAAAATATAGCGGAATGGATCACCTCCGGGCTAACCACAAAAAAGATTTACGCCCGGGCTTTTTCGTTGTTAAGGAAAACCGAAACAGGCGTTGCTGTCCGGTACAAATTAAAACAAGCGATAATGGAATTAGGCCCATCCGGATATCCATTCGAGGATTTTATTGGTTATCTGTTCGAAAAACAGGGATATAAAGTTGAAGTCGGGCAGATTATTGAAGGTCATTGTGTTACACACGAAATGGATGTGATTGCCACCGATAAAAAAATACAGCATTTAGTCGAGTGTAAGTATAGCCGCGATCAGGGAAAACAAATAAGTGTGCAAGTGCCGCTGTATGTTCGCTCCCGTGTTGACGACATTATAAAAAAGAGGAAAGAATCTCCGGATTATGCTGACATTTCATTTTCAGGCTGGGTAGTCACCAATACACGATTTTCAGCCGATTCACTGCAATATGGGAAATGCAGCGGATTACACATGCTGGCATGGGACTATCCACATGGAAATGGGTTGAAAGATTTGATTGAAAGATTGCAAATTTATCCGATAACCATTTTGATCCAACTTACAATCAAGGAGAAGCAACAACTTATTAACCAAGGTGTTGTTGTCTGCAATCAGATTTATAACAATCCAGATATTCTGGATTCGATGCAATTAGCCAATGCAAAATACAACGCCTTATTGAAAGAGGTAAATGACATTTGCAGTTAAAAACCACAGTTAAAAAAAATCCGGGAAGCAGCGCCATCCGGATTTTTTTATATTGAATTAAGTTACCTTACCAGGCAAATAACGGAAGATCTTTCATCATTGCATTCACTCTTTTGCGAACCGATAGAATTACTTCTTCGTTGTCAATATTACTGATCACTTCATCGATCATCTCAACAATCACCGGCATCAAATCTTCCTTCAAGCCTCTGGTGGTAATAGCTGGTGTACCTACACGTAGTCCTGAAGTGGTAAATGGGGAACGGCTATCAAACGGAACCATATTTTTATTGATGGTAATATCGGCGCGAACCAATGCATTTTCGGCCTGTTTTCCAGAAATTTCAGGAAATTTGGTACGGAGGTCAATCAGCATCGAATGATTATCGGTACCACCTGAAATCACTTTGTATCCTTTGTTAATAAAAGCTTCAGCCATTACAGATGCATTCTTTTTAACCTGTGCCTGATAAACTTTGTAGGATGGATCGAGCGCTTCGGCAAATGAAACCGCTTTCGATGCAATTACATGTTCAAGCGGTCCGCCCTGCTGACCGGGAAACACAGAAAAATCAAAAACCTGAGACATCATTTTAGTTACACCCTTAGGAGTTTTGAAACCAAAAGGATTTTCAAAATCTTCACCCATCAGGATTATTCCGCCACGCGGTCCACGCAAAGTTTTATGGGTTGTTGAAGTTACTACATGAGCATATTTCACTGGATTATCAAGCAAACCCGCTGCAATTAATCCGGCCGGGTGAGCCATGTCAATCATCAGTATTGCTCCAATTTTGTCGGCAATTTCGCGCATCCGTTTGTAATCCCATTCGCGGGAATACGCTGATGCACCTCCAATTATTAACTGCGGAAAATGCTCCAATGCCAAAGCTTCCATTTCGTCGTAATCGACCAGACCGGTATCTTCCTTAACATGGTAAGCGACCGGATTGTACAACATGCCCGATGAATTTACAGGTGAGCCATGAGAAAGATGACCTCCGTGAGCCAAATCCAAACCCAGGAAAGTGTCGCCCGGATTCAGGATAACACTCAAAACAGCCGCATTTGCCTGAGCGCCGGAGTGTGGCTGAACATTGGCATAAACAGCGCCGAACAATTCTTTAATTCTGTCGATGGCAAGTTGTTCGGTCATATCAACAAACTGACAGCCTCCATAATACCGGTTTCCCGGATAACCTTCAGCATATTTGTTGGTCATTACCGACCCCATGGCTTCCAAAACCTGATCGCTGACAAAATTTTCGGAAGCAATTAGTTCAATTCCACTCAATTGACGTTGACGTTCCTTTTCGATTATCTCAAATACTTTGGTATCTCTTTCCATTCTGGTAGAATATTGATTAAAATTAAGATGCCAAAGGTACAATAAAATCATAGTTGTAAAAAAATCAGCTTATTCAAAAAATCAGGTATTTTTGAACAATTATACATTCGGTAAAATGGAAAAGAAACCTGTTCTTTATGAATCTGCCTGTATTTTCAGTATCGCAGGCAGCAGCATTGGCTTTTTAATCATGTTATTTTCAACTGTTTTTTTTAAAACTGTTACTGAAAGGATCGTGGAGTTAACAAATCATACTGCAGCAGAACGTCTCAGCCCTTTGTATTTTGCTTTATTAATGGCCGCTTTCAGCATTTCACTTTCCGGAGCCATTAAACTTTACAGAATGCAACTTTCAGGCTTGTATTTTTATCTGACAGCACAGTTAATCATCCTTTTCCTGCCGGTTATCTGGCTCGGTTCCGATGCTTTTTCAGTAACCAATGCCATTTTCACCCTGCTATTTTCAGGAGTTTACATCTACTATACCGTCATGTTTGTTAAAAGGAAAGATTGAATGAATGTTGAAAAGTTGAAAGAATCCGTTGTACAGATGTAGTGCAAATAACTAGAAAATAAAATGCAAACTACTAATATTCAGGCATTTTACTTTCACTTAATGACACCTATGA
The DNA here is from genome assembly GCA_945897845.1 of Chitinophaga pinensis. GTDB lineage: Bacteria > Bacteroidota > Bacteroidia > Bacteroidales > Prolixibacteraceae > Aquipluma. The sequence goes on from CAMDGL010000248.1 coordinate 3,113, forward strand.
TACAAAACTCGAACCATTTAATGGAGGATTTGAAGCTTTTGGGAAACTTAAGTGCGGCATAATTTCTAGTGTTATTGCAATTGGATTCCTCAGCTTGTCAAACAATATCACAGCTTTCAGCGATTCAGCGAATAGATAATTTTAGATTGAATTCGTAAAAGGACTCATTAGTGGGCAAAGCAGTAGCTGTACGCAACATTTTGTAGGTTTTGAGTAACATTGGTGATGTATGTAAACCGTTGATGTGAAGTTGATTTACTCTTTATAACTAAAAATATTTTCATTTCCCTCGACCCACGAGAAATACCTTCCATCGTATTCAATCTCGTTCAGGTAATCATATTCGAGCATAGTCCGGGAGGTTTTAGTTGCCCTGTAAACGTTTTTTTTCCTGAAGTTACTTTTTAGAAGTGCTACTTCCTGTTGAAATGTTTTTAAATTCCCGTCTTTGAGGGTGACAATAAATTGCCAACAGTTTTTCTGGCAAATATCGAACACGGTATTGTTTGGATAAAGCCCATCGCCCAGGATGCATACAGGCAAACGGGGAAAGTACTTTTTGATCTTTGCAGCCAAACGGACGAAAGCTTTTTGCTCACAGTCCTGTTTTTCGTAATCGCGACCCGGATCATTTTCAATAAACTCCGATGCCAAAGAGATGGCCAGTCCTGTTGCGCTCACCAATTTAGCTTCCAGCATATAATGAAAGTGCGTGACCACGCCAGATTTGGAAGTTTTGGCAAGACATTGGTCGCAGTGTTTGTGATCGAAAGTAGCGATCCCGGTAGCATCAATGGCTACCAGATACGATTGGTTCAGGAACCGGAACTTGCGGAAAAACTTCTGTTCGATAAGTCTGCTGGCCAGATGAGCCTTTAAAGCGTCAAGCTCGCCTGGCGGAAGTTCGCGCAGGACTTCGTCGCTCGTGTCGGTGTGTGGCAGGTTGAACCCAAAGTAGTTTATTACGTTTTTCCGGAAATCGTCCTCTCGCCGGTTGTTGTTGTAGGCATTTCGCGAAGTTTCTTTGAAAATGTACATGAACAGCGATCCTGTAATGATCTCTGCCATCGAATACTCCTTGCGTTTTCGGTTGTCTGTCAAATCGTTAAACTTAAAGAAAAGGTCGGGGAAGCGGGAGTTGATCACTTTTCTGATGCTGAAAAGGAGAATCTTCGCCTTTTCAGATACGGTAGTTTTTTTTACATGGTTGTCTCAATAAAAAAACCTAAATTTGTATGTAAAATACATGTTAAATATTTGATTATCAAACAAATAACGTGTAACTTTACACCAATATAAAAAATAAACGCCACAGGCTCTTGATTAACCCCCTGTGGCGAAAAAAAATAAAAAAAAACGAAAGACCACTATACTGTAAAGCAGCAAAATGGGGGTTCAGCCCCCGTATATCTTATCGTCAACAAAAATAGCCGGAAAAATATTTTTCTCAGCATACTCTAACGTATTAATTCACAATGACATTTTTTATACACTGAATCGCTGATGAATCTACATTATTGTCTTTATACCTGTCTCGCCCAATTCAATTAAATTCATGCAATTTTGACGGTTCCGTTTTGTCAGATCATCTTCCCAAATCTGCAAATCAGGCAATGAAACAGCAAAATAATCAAGTTTAAATTCATCTTCAAGGTGTAATTTGCCAAAGTTGATCAATGTTTCAAAACGGGCTTCTGCCTCTGCTTTTTTACCCAATTTTATCAATGCCAATCCCTGATAGAAAATAGTATCCGGTTGTTGGTCGTTGTAAAAAATAGCTGGTACAGGTTCGCTGATTCCAGAAGAAGCTATTTCCCAATATTGACAATCCTTTTCGTTCTCACCCAATCCTGACCAGGCATTTCCGAGCCAATAAAAAATGGCATTTTCCTGTGCTCCAGTCAATTTTCCTTCACCCAAATTTTCCGGATAAGTCTGCGCTTTGGTCAGGAAATCAATGGCTTTTTCATATTCTTTCTCCTGAATAGCTTTCTTTGCCATTTCAGTCAGACTGAATACATATTGGCCGGTAACTTTTCCTTCGCCGCCTTCCCAAGGGTGAAACTGGCGAGTCATAATTAATTCAAAAGCTTTTTCGTACTGTCCAAGCTGATTCCATAAAGTGGCACGTTCGAGGTATAAATCATCGCGGTTGTCAACCAATTCCGTATATTTTTCCAGATTTTGCAGGCGCACTGCGGGTTCAAAATTCATTCGTTTGTACAATTGATCCAACTCCATCAAAATGCGTGAATCGGTTTCGTCCAGTGCAAATGCTTTTTCTAGTTCGGCCAATGCTTTTTCAGGTTGATTTTGTTTGTTGAAATACGCCAGTGCCAAATTGCGGTGAACGGTTGGAAAAGAATCATCGAGTCTTGACGATAATTCCCAGTTCGCAACTGCTTCGTCGTATTGACGAACATTGTACCAGAAATTACCCAAATAATAAGGAGCTTTCGAATCAGCCGGATTTTGTTGCTTGGCCCATTCCAGAACCACAACAGCTTCAGCCTGGTTTGGAAAACAGAAATCGGGACAAGCTTTGGCCGCTTCCTGAAGTGTTTTTTCTGAAGTTGTTTTATCTCCGTTTTGAGTTTCGAACCAGGCTTTAAAATAAAAAGCCAATGGATAAACCGGCTGGTCTTTCTGTTCTGCTATTCCGTTACTGATTAGCTCTATCGCTTCATCAAACAATCCGGCAAAAGCAAAATCGAGTGCAAATTCAATGTAAGTGTGGATATTGGCGCGTAGTAAGTGTTTCAACGCTGACAGGTCTTCGACGCTGTCAGGTTGTAGAAGGCATTTTTCAAATAGAACGCC
>CAMDGL010000249.1 GCA_945897845.1 Chitinophaga pinensis
TTGGCAGCCTGACCAACCGCAAATTCAATTTCAGCAGGTTCCACGCGGTAACCGCTTATTTTTAGCTGATCGTCTTTTCGTCCGCAATACATTAAAAAACCTTCCTGATCACAAACTACAAGGTCGCCGCTGCGGTAATACCTGTCATCGGATCCTTCCTGAACAAAAAACGGATTTTGATAGGTTAAGTAACCCTCCATAACCTGCTCTCCGCCAATGCATAGTTCTCCCTTTTCACCATCAGCAACAATTTGATCATTTTCCCCGACGATCAGGGTTTTCACCTTTTTCAAAGGCTTCCCAATCGAAACAATACCGTTGTGAACTTTTTGTTTAAGTTGATCACAATTGGTTCGGTGAATGGTGCAGGTAATGGTTGTTTCTGTTGGCCCGTAAATGTTTGATATTTCGGCGTTTGGTACACATTCAGCCCATTCCGAAACCAAATCAAAAGGCAATGCTTCACCTCCGAAATGCGAATGTTTTAACGATTCAACCCGGATTGACTTAAAATAAGGACTAAGGTAATTGAGTACAGAAGGTGTGAATTGGATCCATGTAATCTGCTGTTCCTGAAGGATTCTTACAATCGACAGATACTTAAAACCTCCCGCAGGAAGTGTAAAAACAGTTGCTCCCAACAAAAGGGGAATCAGGTAACCTGTAAAAGCGGCGTCGGAGGTAAGATCGTAAGTTTGGAGAAAGCGATCTTTGGAAGTTAAATCAGGATAAATTTCCAGAAAACCTTCGACAAAAGCGCCTAAATTTTTCACATTAATCGGAACTCCTTTTGGTTTTCCCGTACTTCCGGAGGTAAAAAGTATGTAGGCAATATTTTGTGACTGGCTGATGGCCACCGGAATATCACTTTTTGCACCCTTGTTGTAAATGCATTCTGCCAACAAGCCAATGGATTGGTCTTTTTCCGAATTGAATATGAATTTCAGACCCGACTGCCGGATTTTTTCGTTGTTCGCTGCAGCAGGATGTAGCGGATGAAGCGGAACAAAACAACCTCCGGAAAACCAAATCGCAAAAATTGCCGCAAAGGTTTCGATGGCATCGTTACAAATTACGCCGACCGGAATTCCGGTCGATTGGCCAATGTTCTTCAGTAACAATTGCTGGCTACCGGCAATATATTCAGAGAATTCGTTGTAAGAATATGACCTGCCATTTATGTAAAAGGCAATGGCAGGAGCATTCTTCTTAAAATTGGCATCAAATTTTTTCCAAAGATTCATGTGTTTTTAGTTTGTTTTTTAGTTGCCACATGGAACTCCCAAATAATCATCCTAGGTGAAAAAGATCTTCTCATGGTCGTTTCATTAACGGCGTACTTTATTTTTTCCAAAAACTGATTTCAGATAATACCAAATATACTCTGTCCGGATGATTTTTCTTCCATCCTTGCTCACACCCGACTCCATAGGGATACGTTGCAGATGGTTTTGCACGGTTTCGTCTTTGATTCCGGCTGTACCAAAACTCATGTTCCACAATCCGTCAGTATTCGCTTTTTCGAAAACCGAATTTGGCACTTTAAAATCAGTAAACGGAAATGCAAAAGTCTTTATTGGAGGGTTTATTTTCTGAATTAAAAAATTGATGCTTTCCGAAATCTGCGCCATCATTTCTTCTTCCGAAGAAATGAAAAATTCGCGGTGATCCATTCCGTGGGCGCCAATCAAAAAACCATCCTTCTGTAACTCTTTAATCTGCTGAAGGTTCATGTAAGGTTGTTTCTGTTTCAGAAATAATTCGAAGTCGATCCCAAAAATTTCAGCAATTTGGTCGAGCAGCAAATGATCGGTAAATGCAGCCTGACGGAGGAACTGATGAATGCTTTTACTGGGAAACTTTTGTTGCAAAAGCTTTTCGGAAGCTTCTATTCCTGTATGTTTTATTTGGGTAATTGAATTCAGGAGAAGGCTTGACTTGAGGCGGTGAAAAAGCATTTTATTATCCACAAACGCTGGATTGATAAAGAAAGCAGCCTGAATGCCTTTCTTTTTAAGGATCGGGGCAATTACATGGTAACATTCGGCCATCCCATCGTCGAAACTGGGAAAGAACAGGTTTTGTTCAGATTTTCCGTTGGTAATTGCAAGTCCGGAAACCTCCTCAACAGATGCAGGTTTATAATTCTTCAGCAAAAAATCCAGATCTCGTTCGAATTCCGAAATGGCCAGAACCCGGTACAACTGCGACAAATGTGGAAGCGGAACATCTGAAACCGCGTGCCAGAAAGGCAGAATAAACCGGTGCCCGGAGGATGCGATCAGTTTTTCAACCGGAAGCAATCCGGAGAACGGTGCTATAATTCGTTTGACGGTTTCGATGTTCATACGATCACTTTTTTAACCAGCGCAAAGGGATGGGTAAACTGTTCGATTTCAGACAATAATACAACTCTTGTGCAGAACCAAATCCGGAGTAAAAACGGGCAATTCCGGGAATGACTGACCCTTCAAAATCAAGGGTTAACAATGAACCGGCATGATCGCGGATAAACTGATCGACAATTAGATACATCGCGTTGACATTTTTACCTTCTTCGTCAGAAACGGCATTCAGGTAAGTTACCCGATTACCAAGATGAAGAAAAAAAGCCGCTGCGCACAGCGTATTATCCTGATTGTAAGCTGCGTATATTGTTCCATTTCCATGAAGCGATCCATAATTGATCAACCGTTTCAACGTTTGCATCGATTGTGGCGAAAGTTTACTATCGGTGGCTGAATTTTTCAAATGAAGGTATTCGTCTGGCTGGATTCCTTTAAGTGTAAACACTTTTTTATCAACAGCTTTTTTGATTTGGCGCCGGGTATGCTTTGAATAATTCTTCTTCAGCTCTTCGTATCCCGGAGATAAATTTAAGATAAAATTGGTTCTGGATTCAACGGAAAATCCCTTAGGAAAAGGTTCGGAGTGGCTTGCGCTTAAGTTAATTGTGACATATTTGAAACGATCGGGGATGGTCGTCAAAAAAGCATTTTGAATGATTTGGCCGGCTTCGGGAAAAATGCCCTGCTGCTGGGCAAAAATTGGTTGCAGCAAAAAGCTAATCCCAAATTTCTTCCTGATATTCAATGGCATCACATGCGCATAATCACCTAAAATGAGCGCATCCCAACTGGGGCTAATCAGGTCGAGATACCATGATTGGGCATAAACCAAAGGAATTGAAGAATTGGCCACGCACTTATCCCATTTTTGGCGATCGATGTCCGCGTTTTTCACAAAACGAATTTCAGGATTAGTCATTGGCATATTTTAAACCTTTTTCCAGAATTTGTTCAAAAACTTTGCGCCAGCCGAGCCATTGACCCGAATCTTTCAGCGATTCGTTGTGCCACAAACTGACGAATGTGCCATTTACATTTTTCACTTCGAGCATTAACTTTTCAATTTGCAGCCAGGCCTGTTCCGGATCCATTTTTAGATAGTTTTTCAAGGTCACATCCATTGTCTGAAACGAATGAATCATCAGTTCAGTGCGTTGGTTGCGGCTTAAATCGAAAAAATTAAATGCGGTACAGGTTCCGGCCCTGAAACCGACCAGGCTGGCAAATCCCATCGTGTAATCATCGGTAACTCCAGCTTTCTGCAACTGCTGATAGGTTTGTGGCATTTTTAATTTCAGAAAATGTTGCCGGCTTTTGGTTACCGGTTTCTGCATAATATCTTCTAAACGTTCCTTCTCTGTTTCGAATAGCCAAGGCTTGTAGTTCGAAGCATACGACGGATGAATGCCCACGTCGCAAACTGAAGAAAGATAAGTGATTAGCTGCCGGAAATATTTATTTCTGAAGGAAATGTTTTTGTCGTAGCGGTCGCGATCGCCAATCAGGATAAAAAAAAGGATATGGTTGAGCCATCCTTTGTAGGTGTCCAGAATGTATTTGTAGGTGTCGTAAGGATCTTTTTGGAGTCCGATAAAAACGACGAGCCGCTGTTTCAATTCGTTCCACCGACCATGAAAAACAGCTTTTGTGATAGCGCCAAGAGAAACCGGAAGGCTTTTATTTTTGAAAGCCCAGGCATTGTCGATGTCGATGGAAGTCACAAACTGAAACGAGCGTCGGTGAATTTTAAACTCCGGAAATTGTACTGAAATTTTTTCAGCAAGCCAGTAAGCCATCAAATCGACAATGGGTTTCTGATGCAAACCAAGGCGAACCAGAATATTTTCGGAATCGGTAAAACGCTCGTGTTCGTCTGTGCTTTCAGAGAGATATTCTTCGTATCGCGTAACCAGGTAAAAAGCACAGGCAAAGGGATCGAATGGCAAAAATGAATCTCCGGAAGTTGGGAAAAACAACTGCATTTGCTGGTATTCAACCAACTCCAATTCCTGATCAAAAATAGATTTTTGGAACAACAAATCATTGGCTTTCAGGAATAATCCGGAGGAAAAATTTGTTTGCGAATAATTTATTTTTGGCAAGTCAGATTGCAGAAACTCATCTGTATTTGTGGTAAAAATCAGCTCCGTTCCAAGAATGGTTTTAAAGATAATATCAAACGTATATTCAACCCGTGGCGTAATTTCAGGGACAAAGATTAATATCGTTGAATGGTGTATTTTTTCCACAGAAAACGGCTCATAGTTTCAAACCATAAAACTAACAATTTTGTTCCGGTTTATTCACCAAGGATATAAATCAGATCAGCCCTTCGTCGGCAAAGCTAAAATAGGAACCATTCCCAATAATCAAATGATCGAGTACCGGAATATCCATGTGCTTCCCGGCCTCCTTGATTTTTTTGGTAATCTCCTTGTCGGCTTCGCTGGGCACCAGATTTCCTGAAGGGTGGTTGTGACATAAAATAATGGAACAGGCCAGTTTGTCGAGCGCCATTTTCAGGATAATACGAACATCGATCACCGTTCCTGCCAGGCCTCCCTGACTCACCATCATTTTATCGAGAACCAGATTGTTGCGATTGAGCAAAAGCACCCAGAATTCTTCGTGCGGAAGGTCGCTCAGCAAAGGTTTAAAAATGGCTGCCGCGTCGCCACTGGTAATCACTTTGGGTTTTTCATCGGGCTCCGATTCTTTTCTGCGACGCCCAAGTTCCATTGCTGCTGCAATACTGATTGCTTTTGCAGGTCCGATGCCTTTAAATTTCTGAAGATCAGTGATGGTTTTTTTTCCCAGTTCGTTGAGGTTGTTGTTTACTGATGCCATAATCCGGCGCGATACTTCAACCGCCGATTCATCCAAATTTCCGGAACCAATCAAAATGGCTATCAACTCAGCTTCCGACAATGATCGGACACCTTTGGCTTGCATTTTCTCACGTGGGCGGTCTTCAACAGCCCATTCCCTGATACTTGGTTTTTTATACATCTTAGCGTTTGTTTAGTTAACTAAGTTATGAAACTGAAGTGAGACAGCCAAATAAAAGTTAAATCTTCAATTTCACTTTCAACTTTCCCAACAGAGCGGTGATGCCGATAATGATCAGCGCATAAACCAATGACTTTCCGAGGCCGATGATACCGGTTTTCAGGAAGATGGGCAGCGTAAATGCATAAGTTGTCAAACTGTAATAAACATACGGGATGAGGTAACAGGTGAGGGTGCTGGTTCCGGCAGGTTTTATCAGGTCGAACCAACTGGCTTTTCCTTTCAGATCGACCAAAAAATAAATCAGGGCAAAAAATCCGAAGGCAATTGCGTTGCACAAAAACACCCAGCTTGGGGTTGCCTGAATTTTCGAGATGATGAAAAAGTTGCGCAAAATCAGTCCGCCAATCAGCAGCAGGATTCCGGTTCCGATATAAAACAAAGGTAGCTTTTTGCGTTTTTCGGGATCGGTGGCGCGGTCGAGCAGGAGGCTGGCTGCAATTCCGGCAAATGCAAATCCCTGGAAAGCACCGCCTCCGGGAATGGGTGTTTTCAGCCAACC
>CAMDGL010000250.1 GCA_945897845.1 Chitinophaga pinensis
TCAATCCGGTCGAAATATTGCTGGTTGATTTCCCTGTAAAGTCCGGGAGATTGTAAGGACGGAATCTGCAGTTTTTCATCAAGATAATCAGAAAGTTCGCCCATAAAGTCGATGTGTTTTACCCCATTTTTTTCGCAAAGTCTCCTTAATAAATTTCTCAATTCACGGTTCACCAAGGTGTGGGTTATCAGGCCTTGCTCTTGTTTTGCCTTTTCAACCAACTTGATCAACTGAATTTCTTCGTGAATATTGGGCACAATAATTACCGGTACATTGTTGTTTGGATATTGGATCAGCAACGAGTGCACCATGTTGTTTCCGGCAAGCCCTTTACCGCCCGATACGATGTAAATAGGCCCTGCATGTTTTTCTTTTTCAGTCATGCTTTCAATTTTGAGTCGCTTTTATTGGAATGAACCTTCGTAATTTAAAAAAGTTCGGATTAATAGCGATTGAACAGACATTATTTCTTAATTTGGCTTTTTATAAACCAAAAATTACAAAAACTTAAAACACACAAAATGCAATATGTAGCTGATTTAAACCGGTATGACCAAATGACGTACAATAAATGCGGGAAATGGGGACTGAAACTTCCTGCTATTTCGCTGGGTCTCTGGCACAATTTCGGAGGAGTCGATGATTTTGAAAACGGAAGAGCAATGTGCCGCCGTGCTTTCGACCTGGGAATTACCCATTTCGACCTGGCCAACAACTATGGCCCACCGGCAGGATCAGCCGAAGAAAACTTTGGAAAAATTATGCAACTCGATTTGGCTCCCTATCGTGATGAACTCATCATATCGACCAAAGCAGGTTACCTGATGTGGCCCGGCCCATACGGTGAATGGGGTAGCCGCAAAAGTTTACTCTCGAGTCTCGATCAGAGTCTGAAAAGAATGAAACTCGACTATGTTGACATTTTCTATTCTCACCGTCCCGATCCCGATACCCCACTTGAAGAAACAATGATGGCGCTTGACCATGCAGTCCGTCAGGGAAAAGCCTTGTACGCCGGCATATCCAATTATCCTGCTGATTTGGCTCTCAAGGCATCGCGTATTTTGAAAGAACTGGGAACACCCTGTTTGATTCATCAGCCTAAATACTCTATGTTTGAGCGTGGAGTTGAAAAAGGTTTGATGGATGTTTTGGGTAAAGAGGGAATTGGCTGTATCCCGTTTTCGCCACTTGCACAGGGATTGCTGACCGACAAGTACCTGAATGGAATTCCTGAAGGTTCGAGAGCTGCCAAATCATGGGGTTTTTTGAAACCAGAGCAGGTTGAACCTGCCATTGGAAAAGTAAAAAAATTGAATGGAATAGCAGTTAAAAGAGGGCAGACGCTGGCTCAAATGGCTCTGGTCTGGCTAATGAAAGATCCGAGGGTCACTTCAGTTTTGATTGGCGCCAGTTCGGTGAAACAGCTCGAGGACAACATTGCGGCACTCAATAATAAACAATTTACCAATACTGAACTGCAGCAGATTGAACTCATTCTTTCAGGAGAAAAGTTCAGCGTTCCTACTTTTGAGAGAAAAGAGGTTTTTATTGCAAAGAAACCGGAAGTCAACACACCTTCTAGAGGTGACTTCATAAAAAATCTTGCCATACGGGTTCGAAGTCAGTCAAAAGGAAAAAATTGAACTTCAGGAATGACTTTGTGTTTATAAGGGTATGACAGAAACCGCACTAATAACCGGAGCAGCAAAAAGGGTAGGCAAGGGGCTGGCACTTCACATTGCTGCACAAGGATGGAACATTGCGCTTCATTACAACACATCTGCTGCTGATGCCATAAAGCTTCAGAATGAATTGAAATTTTCGTTCCCCAATCAGGAATTTGAACTTTTCTGCGCTGATCTTAATGTTTCTTCGGAAGTGGAGAGCCTTATTCCGCAAGTGATTCAGAAAATGGGTGGAATTGGCTTGCTGATCAACAATGCGTCCGTTTTTGATCGTGGCGATTTCGCAAATACGACTACTGATTTTCTTGACCGACAGATGAACGTTAATTTCAGGGCGCCGTTTATTTTAATTCGCAATTTTGCACAATTGGCAAAAGAAGGCACCATCATCAACTTCGTGGATACGCGGATTGTTAACAACAAATCTAACTTTGCAGCCTACTCGTTGTCGAAAAAAGCGTTGTGGGAACTGACCAAAATGACGGCGCTCGAATTGGGCCCAAACATTCGGGTAAATGCAATCGCACCGGGATTAACACTTCCTCCGGAAGAAAAGGGAGATGATTACCTTTGGAAACTGGCCGAAAACATTGCAATGAAACGTCCCGGTGGTCTTGAGCCAATTTTGAAAAGCCTGGATTATATTCTGAACAACGATTATTTAACCGGACAGCTTTTGTTTTGTGATGGCGGTGAAAATCTGGGGTAGTGTTTAAATTTTATGAAGGTCCGTTTGCATACCTATTTGACATTTTGCGTTGGTCAGTTGTGGTCATTTATTGTCATTAAGTTGTAAGAAAAACAAAGAATGACAATCAAATGACTATCAATGACAACTTTTTATGGAAAGAAATTGGAATTGGGAAAGAAAATGGATATTAAAAAAAAGGAGGATACATGGCACTCATTCGCGTAAAGAATTTATTGCTGCGCACTTATATCGGTTTTAATCCTGATGAACTGGCAAATATGCAGGATGTTGTAATTAACATCGAGATTGAGGCCGACATTCCGGAGGAAGCTTTGCTGGCTGATGAACCTGTTGGAATTTACAACTATAAAACCATTACCAAGCAAATTATTCATCTGGTTCAGAACAATCGTTTCAAGCTGCTCGAGGTCCTTACAAAGAATATTCTGGATCTGATCATGTCCGATGCGCTTGTAAGCCGGGCTCGTGTGGAAGTTGACAAGCCACATGCTTTGCGGTTTGCCGAGTCGGTTTCGTTTGAAATGGAGGCCAGAAGATGAACTATTGCATTATCGGTATTGGTTCAAACATTGAAGCCGGATATCACATTCCGGAGATGTTGAGACTTTTAGCTGCCGATGTTCAAATTGTTCAGGTTTCGCAGATGGTTCAGACAAAACCGATCGGAATTGCAGAACAACCCGATTACACAAACGGAGCAGTCAGGATCGAAACAGAAATGGAACTTGAAGAATTGTCTTCCTACCTGAAACAGTTGGAAGATGCAATGGGCAGGGACCGGACCCAGAAAAAATTCGGGCCCCGAAACATTGACCTCGATATCCTGATTTGGAACAATGAAATTGTTGACCCTGATTATTTTACACGTGAATTTCTCCGAAAATCGGCAGCAGAACTTGGATTTGAAAGTACAGAATTATAAAAAATTAGCAATGAAAAATTTAGTTAGCTTAAAGTGGCTGTTTTTGATGGTAGTAATTTCAGGTTTATTCCTGAATTCGTGTACGGATAGTAACGACCCGGAAACACCGGTATATGAATTTTATATTTCAGACCAAAACAAAGCAGAGGTAACTGCGCAGACCATCAAAATCAAATTATTGTTTGCACAAATACAATATCCTGAAATTTCCAATCTTTCACCAAAAGTTACCAATGATATTGAAGTTCATAAAATTACTTACAGAACCTCATTGCAGGGTAATAAAATAAAGGCTTCGGGACTGGTTTACCTGCCAAAAACTGCCGGTAACTATCCGGTGATGAGTTTTCAGAACGGAACCAACACCGTCAATAAAGATGCGCCAAGCGAAAGTCCTACAAGTGACAATTGGTTCATGCTGGAAAGTCTGGCATCCATGGGATTTATCGTTGTTGTTCCTGATTACATTGGGTTTGGCGAATCATCAACATCGTTTCATCCTTATCTTCATGCTGAATCAACTACCCAAAGTATTCTCGACATGCTGCGCGCAGTAAATGAATTGAGTACCGAAGATAAAATTGTTGCCAAACCAACCAAAGACCTTTACATTTTTGGCTATTCGCAAGGCGGATGGGCAACCATGCAACTTCAGAAAGAGATCGAAACCATGCATTCACAGGAGTTTAATCTGATTGCCAGTTCGTGTGCTGCCGGACCGTATTCAATCGGATTTATGAACGATTTCATTGCCAAAACAACAGATTATCCAATGCCCTATTTTTTCGGCTATTTGCTGAATTCCTATTCTTTACTCAAGCTATTTCCCAATCCGCTGAGCGATTTATTTCAGGAACCTTATGCTTCAAAAATCCCGGGACTTTACAATGGAATAAATACTGGTGGAACCATCAATGCTGCACTTACAACAAAAATGGCCAATCTGCTCACTCCTGAATTTCGTACAGGATTCGATACCAACGCTAAATTTTCAGTATTAAAAAGTGCATTTGCTGCGAACAGCGTTGCTCCGTGGAAAATTTCTACCCCTACAAAACTTTATCATGGCAGTGCTGACGAACTGATTCCAATTAGTTTGAGCAATAAATTGTTGCAGGATTTGAAAACTGCCGGGACTCCAACTGAAAAAATTGAGATGATAACTATTCCTGGTGCTGATCATTCCGGCGGCGCATTGCCTGCAGGTATCTCAACAATTGGGTGGTTTCTGAGCCTGAAAAAATAGATTAATAAATTTTGCTGTATGTATCTAATTAGATACATTTGCACAACATCATTTCAATGCCGGCAATCGATCATTTTAACGGAATCAAGATAAATGTTTTCAATGGTGATCATCGACCACCTCATATTCATGCGGTTTACAATGAATATGAAATTTTGATCGAAATTGAAACAAATGAGATTTATGCTGGAAAATTACCGGGCAAACAATTGAAGCAAGTTTTTGATTGGCTTTCGGAAAATTCAGATTGGGCATTGGATGTATTTTTTCAATTAAATCCGAATTTACGATGAGTAGAAACATTAGAATCCCCAGAATACTGAAAATTAACTGGATTAAAGAATTAACGGTATCTGTTGTTTTCAACAACGGTGAATCCAGAATAATCAACTTTCAAAAACTATTGAAAGAAATCGGGATAAATGAAAATTCACCTGCTTCGATTTTGTTTCGAACGGAAGAATTTGAAAAAGCAGAATTACAGAATGGGACTTTATCATGGAGCAATGTAGAACAATTTATTGGTCTTAAAAACGGAGATCAATTGAAAGTTCCTTTTGAGATCGGAGCGGATGTTCTGTTGAAATTCAGTCAGCCGGAACAATCTGAAATGATGAATAAAATTGGGAAATTGGTTCGTGATGCAAGACTAAAATCAGGAATGACGCAGCAAGAACTGGCAGTTATAAGCGGCACTTCCAGAACGTATATTTCAAAAATAGAAAATGACCGGTCGGATATAGAATTAGATACATTGAGAAAGATTATTGAAACAGGACTTGGAAAACGACTTGAAATAAAGGTCGTTTAGCTACTCCGTATAAACATGCACACTGTTCTGGGCGCTGGGCAGGTAATTCACTCCAAACCAGCAAATCAGCAGGATGACAAACGAAACGGCCAGTATCATCATGGCTTTGTTGTGTGCCAAAGGATTTCTGAACCTGAAATGAATGTAAATCAGGTAAAACATCCAGGTAATGAATGCCCAGGTTTCCTTTGGGTCCCAGGTCCAGTAATGTCCCCAGGCTTCTTTGGCCCAAAGTGCGCCGAAAAGCAAACCCAATGTCAGAAATGAAAATCCAAGGTAAACCAGGTTATCGGCCATGTGAATTGGTTCGCTGGTTGTTTTTCCTGAAGACTTCACAAAAATATTCCTGATGGCAACCAATGAGGAAGCTCCCAACAAGGCATACGCAAAAATATACACAATCACATGGGGCACAAACCACGGACTTTGCAGCGCGGGCATCAGGGTTTTATCGTAAGTTTCCGGATGATTCAGATTGACCGACAGAAACATCATGGCCAAAGTAAGGCTGTA
>CAMDGL010000251.1 GCA_945897845.1 Chitinophaga pinensis
AGTTCTAAAGTTTCAGGAAGACAAATAAATCTCATTTTTATCTTTGCACTTTATTGTTATTATTGCCAGACCCAATATTAAAAAACCCAAAATCAACCTTGAACATGATGAACATTAAAAAAACCGGATTATTATTCCTTTCAATCCTCATTTTGTCGGCTTATTCCTTGCGCGCTGATGAAGGAATGTGGATGCTGCCACTGATTCAAAAACTGAACAGTAAAGAAATGTCACACATTGGATTTAAACTCTCTGCAAGTGATATTTACGACATCAATAAGTCAAGTTTAAAAGATGCGGTACTCATATTTGGTGGCGGCTGTACTGCCGAAATAATTTCCAAAGACGGGCTTGTTTTAACCAACCACCATTGCGGTTACGGTGCCATTCAGAAATTGAGTGCAGTAGATCACGACTACCTGCAAACCGGTTTCTGGGCAAAGAACCGGGAAGAAGAACTTCCGGCCAAAGGCTTGACTGTTACTTTTCTCGACCGGTTTGAAGATGTTACAAAAGAGGTAACGGAGGCGATTGCTGCGGCAACAGATTCAAAAGTCAAAGAAGAGGCTTTAAAAACAGTATCTGATCAGCTGTCAACCAAAGCTGTGGGCGAAAGCAAATATCTGAAAGGCAGGGTAGTTTCCTACTTCGGAGGCAATCAATATTATTTGATCATCACCAAAACATACAATGATATCCGTTTTGTAGGTGCACCGCCTTCTTCGATTGGTAAATTTGGAGCCGATACCGATAACTGGATGTGGCCCCGGCACACTGGTGATTTCAGTATGTTTCGTATTTATGCCGGTAAAGACAATAATCCCGCGGAATTTTCGATGGATAATGTTCCCTATCAGCCCAAAAAATTCCTGACTATTTCTTTGAAAGGTATAGAACAGAACGATCCGGCCATGATCCTTGGTTATCCTGGAAGAACCAATCGTTTTATGACTTCCTACGAAGTGAAGGAAACAAGCGAAATTACCAATGCGGTCAGCATTCTTGTGCGTGGAATTCGTCAGAATATATTAATGAACGATATGGTGGCTGATCCAAAAGTCAGGTTGATGTATGCAAGTAAATATGCAGGATCGTCAAATGGCTGGAAGAAATCGATTGGCATGAACGAGACCTTTGAAAAATTAAAAGTGTACGAACGAAGAGCTGCTGAAGAGAAAACTTTCACCGAATGGGTGACTTCAGATCCGGCAAGAGTTGAAAAATATGGCAACGCATTGGCCAATGTGAAATCGGCGATTGAAGGCCGGGCCAAATTACAGTTTACTTTGAAATATTACATGGAAGCCCTTGGTTCAATCGAGTTAACTTCCGCAGCAACGCGCTTTGCCCCGAAACCGGAGGATGATAACAAAGAGGGGAGAGGTGGCCGATCGAATTATTCGGCAAATCCTACAGAATTTTACAAAGATTACAATGTTGCTACCGACAAAAAGGTTGCAAAAGCCATGATTGCACTTTTCAAAGAGAAAGTTCCTGCAACCGATCTGCCTGATTTTTATAAAATCATAGATTCTGACTATCAGGGAAATATAGATGCCTACATAGAAGCCATGTTCAGTCAATCGGTATTTACTTCCGAAGAAAAACTGAAAACAGCTCTTGCCGGTGATAAAAAAGCGATGGAAACAGATCCTGCATTTGTGGCCGGAAAGAATATTACAGACGCGATGGCGAAATACTCAAAGGATATTGAACAGTACCGAACCTTGTATGCACAAAGCCAAAAACAATATATTGCCGGTACGCTGGAGATGAACGAAGGAAAAGCAATGTATCCCGATGCGAACTTCACCATGCGGTTGACTTACGGAGAAGTACTGAATTACTCGCCTAAAGATGGTCTGATCTATGATTTTGTAACTACGTTGGATGGTGTGATGCAGAAAGAGGATCCAGAAAATTGGGAATTTGTTGTTCCGGCCAAACTTAAAGAATTGTACAATGCCAAAGATTTCGGTCCGTATGCCTTGAAAGATGGTCGCATGCCGGTAGCTTTCCTTACCAATAATGATATTACCGGGGGCAATTCAGGAAGTCCGGTAATGAATCGTAAAGGAGAACTGATTGGAACCGCTTTCGACGGCAACTGGGAATCGATGAGCGGCGACATTATCTTTGAACCATCGTTGCAACGCTGTATCAATGTTGACATACGCTACACCCTCTTTATCATGGATAAATTCGGCGGAGCAGGTTATTTACTCAACGAAATGAAGATTTTGAGATAAAAGGAAATCCTCGATTTCCCATATCAGGTTGTAGTTGCAGAAAGAAAAAAACTCAGCATTTATTATGTGTTGAGCTTTTTTATTTCTGTTCTGCGCGTATCTAAAATACACTGTTTCCTGAAGTTAACGAGTTACAGGCAATGTAAATAAAACAACAGTGCCTTTGCCTTTTTCGCTGTCTATTGTAATCGTCCCTTTGTTTTTCTCTATGAAATCTTTAACGAGGATTAATCCCAAACCGGTACTCTGTTCATCTTCAGTACCGGTGGTATGGAGTGTATTGCTAAGATCAAAGATTTTTGAAAGTGATGATTTTTCAATTCCAACCCCATTGTCTGTAATGCTAATATTTGCGTTATTCGTGTTATTTACATCGGTTTTGATGATTACCGAACCGCCACGGGGTGTGAATTTAATGGCATTGCTGAGAAGATTGCGCACGATGGTCTGAACCATGTTGAGGTCGGCCAGCACAAAAATCTGATCATTCAATTCAAGTTTGATGTCAATCTGTTTGTTGTCGGCAGATTGCTTTAGGCCTTTTATCGAATTCTGAATAACTTCGGTCAGTTTCAATTCCGCCGGACTGAATTCAATTTTATTTAATTGTGATTGCGCCCAGATAAGCAGATTCTCAAGTAACACACTTACATTTTCTGCTGATTTATACAATGACAATAATATTTCTTTTAATTCTGCCGGACTGTGTTCATTATACGTTTCATTTAGATACTCCAGGAAAACAGCAAGATTTCCGGTTGGTCCGCGCAAATCGTGTGCGATTATGGCAAAAAATTTATCTTTTGCAGCATTGGTTTCCTTTAGTTCAAGGTTTTTATGCCTGATTTTATTGTAAAACCAAAATATGGATATTGAAATTAAAAAAGCAATAACGATTCCTAAAATCATTATTAGTTGCGAAATCTGATGCTGCTTGATTATAAGTGAATTAATTTCGTTTTGTTTTTCCAACTCAATAATCTGCCCGTTTTTGTTATCAATCTCATAAATCGCCTGCAACTGTTCTATTTTTATATTTACAGCACCCGAAAGAAGCAAATCCTGAATTTCAATTTGTTTTTTCTGACAGTTAAATGCGTTTTTAAGATCATTGATGCTCAAATAAGCTTCGGTCAACTTTGAATAGATGTTTAACTGGATCTTTTTTTGGTTATTTGATATGGCCAGATCTAAGGCTTTCTGCAAATTGTTGAATCCTGCTTTTTTTTGCCCTTTCCCAATCTGGCACAATCCAAGGTATTCATATATCGTGGGCAGACTGAGTAGATCGCCGACTTGATTTTGTATCGTAAGTGCCTCATTTAAATAACTTTCGGCAATGTCATAGTTTCCCATTGAATATTCAATCATGCCAAGGTATTTGTGAGAGTTCGACAATCCGTAGGCCGATTTATTGGAGGTGTAAATTTCAAGTGTATTTTCAATGTATTTATGTGCTTCTGCAAAATTCCCCGATTCCAGGTAGAGTAATCCAATCTGTTCATAACAAATAGCTACTCCATTTTGGTTTCCATCGACTGAAGCCTGTTTTAGGTATGTTTCCAGTGCCTCCTGAAAATATTCGAGCGCTTTTTGAGGAAGTTTTAAATCGGCGTATATTCGACCTAATAAGTAGGCAGACCAGGCATTTCCTTCTGAAAAACCTGCTTTTCCGTAGTATAGCTTTGAGTTGACTATGTATTCTATTGCTCTGTCATATAGTCCGTTAACCCTGAATATGGTTCCCATCATAGAATAGGAAGAACCCATGATTTTGAAATTGTTTGATAAGCGACAGGCATGAACAGAAGCATTAAAATACTCAAGAGCAGGTATGTCGTCACGTCGATTATGCTTAATTACTCCTTTGCGGAACAGGATTTCTCCTTTGTACCAATTATCTCTTGAGGTCTCTGTAATTATTAAGGCAGTATCGTAATATGCCTCCGAAAAATCCTTGTTATCCAACGCTTCACTTATTCGTCCAAGTGTATAATAAGTACGCATTTCCAGGTTTTTATTTTTCGAAGTTTTAGCAGCAATTAAGGCAGAATTTGCCAGGCTCTGCGCTTCATATTGCTCATTTCCCATTATTTGAAGCGCAAGTTCCAACTGCAGGGAGATTTTATCAAATCCCTTTTTATTATTTATTTCATTACGGAGACTGTCTGTTTGGGTGGGTTTAATTTTTTCCTGAGAGAAGGCAGGATCAGTAAATCCAACAGTCAATAAAAACAGAAAAGACCAGAAAATATTCTTGTTCATCTTTTTATTTTACTTAAAATCTAAAACAGATATTAATAGAAGTGATGTAAATCGTATTTATTCAATCTGTTACGCGGTATCAACAAAAAACAATCACTTTCAGGATGAAAAATACGAAGAATAAATTGAATAGCCTATAAAAGTTGACAAGGCTCCGGTATTGTTTAAATGATGATGGCATATCTTTTCAGTGGAGATTCTAAAATTTATATTCCAACTCATTCAAATTCAGTTAAATTTTCTTCCTGTAAAAAATAAAAATGTACACTTAAGAATGTTTGTCCATTTATTTTGGTTTTATAAAGCCGGAATTTAACTCACAATATGCCTACATTTGTAACGTTCGCAACAAAAACCAAAGTAACCAAACCAAATAATGACAAAACTATTTCTATCCCTTCTGATTACTTTATGCATTGCATTCTCTGCCACTTCCCAGGAGCTGGGTATTCACCCGCAATCAAAAAAAAACGAATGGCCAACCGATGCAAAAGTATTGAGCAAACTTGACCAATGGCAGGATTTGAAATTCGGGATGATTATTCATTGGGGACTTTACGCGGTTCCCGGAATTATTGAATCGTGGGAACTGTGTTCCGAAGACTGGCTTAATCGCCCTGATAGCCTGACCTATAACGAGTATAAAAAATGGTACTGGGGATTGAAAGATCAATTCAATCCGGTAAATTTTAGTCCCGATCAATGGGCTCAGGCAGCCTCCGATGCCGGTATGAAATACGTGGTGTTTACCACCAAGCATCACGATGGTTTCAATATGTTCGATACAAAACAGACTGATTTCAAGATTACGGCAGGTCCTTTTGCGAATCATCCAAAAGCCAATGTAGCCAAATATGTTTTTGATGCTTTTCGTCAAAAAGAGTTCATGATCGGAGCTTATTTTTCGAAACCCGACTGGCATTCACAGAATTTCTGGTGGGACAAATACTCCACTCCAAACCGCAATGTGAATTACGATATTCGGAAATTTCCGGAGCGATGGAATAACTATAAAAGCTTCACTTATAATCAGATCAGTGAGTTGATGCACGATTATGGACAGGTTGATATTCTCTGGCTGGACGGTGGTTGGGTTCGGCCACGTGAGACCGTCAACGAAGAAGTATTGTCGTGGGGAGCGCCAATTCCTGATTGGGATCAGCATGTTGACATGCCAAAGATTGCTGCGATGGCACGTGAAGCGCAACCGGGATTGCTCATCGTTGACCGCACTGTGCATGGTCCGTACGAAAATTATCAAACGCCTGAACGCAGTATTCCGGCAGAGCAAATGCCTTTTCCATGGGAAAGTTGCATCAC
>CAMDGL010000252.1 GCA_945897845.1 Chitinophaga pinensis
CAGCACAAATCCCAAAACTGCAAGCAGCATACCCAATGATGAAAACATGAGCGAATAGGCCTGGCTGTTTAACTGGAAATTTTTGTATTTGTCGGGTTGCACAATGATGTAATCGTTGGGGTGCAGGTAAAAGCCTTCGGAAGCATAAACATTTTTGGAACTCAGGTCGAGCTTGTATGACTGATTGCCCTGGGCTGTTTTTCTGACGACCATTATATTTTTAATGGATGCGAAATCGGTATTTCCACCTGCCATGGCCAGTGCTTCAATTACAGTTATTGTATTGCTGTAATTGTAATAAACTCCCGGACTGCGCACTTCTCCGGCCACCGTAATTTTAAAATTCAGCAGTTTAACTTTAACGATGGCATCGGTAATAAATTCATCGGCTTTTTTCTGAAAAATGGGTTCAACTTTTGAAACAGCAACACCGGCTACTTTAATATTGCCCAGCATGGGAAGTTTTACAAAACCTTCCGGGTCAACTTCAAATCCGTAAAGGTAAGCGCCGCTGGGAGTTGTAAACTTTTGGTAACCCTGGCTTGTAGCATTGCCTTCCATGTTTGATTCCGGATTGTACAGCAGATTTACTTCGGCATTCATGGTTTTGATACTGACGTAAAGAATGTCGCCTTCTCTCAGGATGTGTTCGGTTGTTTTTACGGGCAATCCGCTGATAAGGTCTTTATCGGCAGCATCTTTCAGATAAATCAGCTCCTGGCTGCTGCGGCACGAGAACATTGTTGCCAAAGAAAAAAGTACAACGACAAGTTTTAAATAATTCATATTGTTGATTGTGAAGTTAATTTTTAATTAAGATCCGTTTGCATACCTATTTGGCATTTTGCGACCCTCGGTTGTGGTCATTTATTGTCTCTGTTATTCTTCGATATTAAAATATTCTTCATCGTTCCAAAACGCTGTCAGGACCTTCGGACGCTGACAGGTTTTCCAGTAGTATTGATAATTTTGTCAGCGACTTGAATGACTACCATATGACACTTGAATGACTTTTATGACATTGGGTAATATTACGGATATCCATATTCTTTTTTTAAACTTTTTCACGAACTCTTTGTTTCGGGATTGAGAGAAAATTTAAGCAGAAGTTTGATTCTGATTTCTGATGTAAATAACTGGTTGATCATTCTCCCGGAATTCAGAAATTTTTTTAAAAAAATAGAATTGCTGATTTTTAATTGGTTGCAAAAGATATTGCATATGCCTACTCACAGCTTCGCCTCCTCAGTCCCATTTTTATCAGGAGGCTAAAAAAAACAGGCATAGATTTTATGTCTGTCGAATTATATATATTAATGATATTAGCTTAAAGCAAAATGCTGCTTAACTAAATTTTGTATAATCGTGCAAAACTAGAAATTAAACTCCTGATAATGATTATGGAAAATTACTGTTGAAACGAATGTGCCGTTTCGCGTAATGAAGCGGTATGTTTTGTGAATGAATGGAATTTTAAGGTTTTAGAAACACCGGCGATAATCCTTCCGATCCTGCTTCGAACTTTTGGGCAATCGACATGACTATTCAGGAACAATTCCTTCAGAACATAAATTGGCACTTCCTTCAGGAGAGAATTAAGGTTCTACTCCATCATCCGTTATAGAACCAAAAATAGTCATCCGCTCACTCCCAAATAAAACAAAAGGCCGTCGTGCAAATTCAGCATGACGGCCTTTTCAATTTCAGGAAATGAAGTATTCCTATTCTTCCAGTGATTTACAAATCTTCTGATTGATTTCGCGAAGACGCTGTTCTTCCAGTTTAATCACTTTACGGTCGTAGGTCATCAACCCATTTATTTCGCCTTCAACGTCGGTTGTTTGCGTATAAACTCCGGCAGAGAAACCGGCTTTGATCATTTTCAGCAGCGATTCGCCGTATTTCACATACTCGTCGGTTACTTCTTTCGAATTTTTAAACTGAACATATCCCCAGTTCTTATCGGTTGCCCAAAGATGACCTTCCAATGCCAAACCAATTCCGCCGTATTCGCCCAAAACGGTTGGCCGCTGCCCGTCGTACAAATACATATCAGGGCCGGGATAGTTGTGTAAATCGAGCATGTCGCCCACAGGGTAATGGTTTCCGCCACTGGCAGGGTTCACCAGACGACTTGGATCATGCGTTTTGGTCCATTCCACAATTTCGGCGGTTTTGAATTGTCCCCACGCTTCGTTAAACGGCACCCAGGTAACAATACATGGATTTGAATACAGGAAATCCATTATTTCTTTCCACTCTTTGCGGTAGTTGGCTTCCGATTCGGCGCTTCGTTTAAATTCATTTCCGTTGAAATAATTTTTATTTTGCCATTGCGGTGAACGGTCGCCGCTCGGCATGTCCTGCCAAACCAGGATACCGATCTGGTCGCAATGGGTGTACCAACGTGCAGGTTCCACTTTTACGTGTTTGCGGATCATGTTAAACCCAAAATCTTTGGTTTTCCGAATGTCGTATTTCAGGGCTTCGTCGGTTGGAGCGGTATATAAACCATCGGGCCACCAGCCCTGATCGAGCGGACCAAACTGGAAATAAGCCTTGTTGTTCAGTTCTAAACGAACGATGCCGTTTGCATCGCGTTTGGTCGATATTTTACGCATGGCAAAATAGCTGTTCACCTGGTCGGTCACTACACCATTGGTGATGAGGTTCACTTTCATCGTGTAAAGGAAAGGCGATTCGGGGCTCCAAAGTTTTGATTCAGGAACCGAAAGTTCTAATTTCTCTCCTGAAGTAGCTTTGCCGGAGGAAATTTCTTTTGTTCCGTCGAACAGTTTTACCTCCACAACATCGCCATAAGCTGTACCTTTTGTATTAACAGAAACAGCCACCTGGCCTTTGTCGATGTTCGGAACAGTCTGTATATTTTCAATGCGTTTAGCTGCAACAGGTTCAAGCCAAACCGTTTGCCATATACCGGTAACCGGAGTGTACCAGATTCCGCGTGGTTCGCTGGTTTGTTTCCCGCGTGGCTGAAAACCTTTGTCGGTACCGTCCCAAACCCGCACTATCAGTTTTTGTGTACCTGCTTTGTTCAGGAAAGGAGTTACATCGAACGAGAAAGGAGTATAACCCCCTGTATGCGAACCGATTTTGATGTCGTTCACCCAGATGTCGGCCTTCCAGTCAACAGCGCCAAAGTGAAGCAAAACGTTTTTGCCTTTCCATTTGGCCGGAACTTCAACGTTGCGTTTGTACCAGACTTCATTATCGCCGCCAACGGTTTTCATTACTCCTGAAAGGCTTGATTCGACAGGGAAAGGAACCAGGATTTGTCCGTCGAATGCGGTTGGTTCTGCCATCCCGGCTTTCAGGATGGAATAATCCCACAATCCGTTCAGGTTCATCCATTCGGCACGTTCCATGATTGGCCTCGGATATTCGGGCAATACATTGTTGACATCAATTTTTTCGGCCCAGGCGGTTTTGATTTTCTCTCCGGCAGGCTTCCATTGGGCAAAGGATTGCACCATACAAATACTCAATAGAAATAAAAATACTGGTTTTTTCATCCTGGAAGTTGTTTAGGTTATTTTTAGTTTTTTTAAGCTTGGCTTATCATCGGCTAATATACTTTGATCGCAGTAAATACTTATCCTCTCCGGTATCTTTTTTTAATGGATTTTGCGCGGGAATACAATTATTATAAATTTATTTGTACTCCTGAATTTCAATCCGCAATTAAAGGTATTGGGAAAGATTTTTTTGACGGAGCGTCATGCCGAACGTTCGACTGAGCCTTTGGCATCTTTTGCAGGATGGAACACTGAAATAAATTCAGGGTGACCGGGACTCTGCAAAATCGGGTTAACACAACAACTAAAAATAAAAACCTAAAACATCCAGCAATGAATCAAGCATTTAAACTGGTAATTCTTTTCTATTTGATAGGAATTTCCATCTTCAGTTTTGGCCGGAATGGCTACCAAAATCCAATCATTCCGGGTTTTCATCCCGATCCGAGTGTGTGCCGCGTGGGCGACGACTTCTACATCGTGAACAGTTCGTTTGAATATTTCCCCGGAGTTCCAATCTTTCACAGTAAAGACCTGGTTAACTGGGAACAAATTGGCTACTGCCTTACCCGCGATTCGCAGCTTCCCTTGCAGAAATGCGGCGCTTCAGCCGGAATTTATGCAACAACCATCCGATACAACGAAGGCGTTTTCTACATGATTACCACCAATGTCAGCGGCGGGGGCAACTTTATTGTAACTGCCACCGATCCTGCCGGTGAGTGGTCCGAACCAATTTGGGTGGAAACTTCAGGTATCGATCCTGACCTGTTTTTCGAAAACGGTAAAGTTTACGTGTGCAACACCGACGGAAAGACGGGCATTCAAATAAACCAGATCGACCTCAAAACCGGAAAGCGGATCGGGGAGAAGCGTCACATCTGGCGCGGTACCGGCGGACGTTATCCCGAAGGTCCGCACATTTACAAAAAAGACGGATTGTATTACCTCCTGATTTCAGAAGGCGGAACTGAATACGGCCACAAAATAACCATTGCCCGCAGCAAAGAACTGATGGGGCCTTACATGAGCAATCCGGCCAATCCGATTTTAACCCATGCCGACGAGGAAAAGCAGGATGCTCCGATTCAGGGAACCGGTCATGCCGATTTGGTTCAGGCAGCCGATGGCAGCTGGTGGATGGTTTGCCTTGCTTTCCGTCCTGCAAAAGGACGCTTCCACATTATGGGCCGCGAAACCTTTTTGGCTCCTGTAGTTTGGACTGAAAACAGCTGGCCGGTAGTGAACGGCAATGGCACCATTGATCTGGAAATGAAGGTGAAAACATTGCCGCAGGTTCCGGTTGAAAAGGAATTCAAACGTGTGGAATTCGATGACTCTAAACTGGGTTTCGACTGGAATTACCTTCGCAATCCGGTTCGCGAAAATTATTCCTTCACTGATAAGAAAGGTTTCTTAACCCTGAAAGCGACCGAAGTTGGATTGGATTGGGCCGATACTCCCACTTTTCTGGGTCGCCGTCAGGAACATTTCAACTTTGAAGCATCTACCGAAATGGAATTCAATCCTTCCGGAGAAAACGACGAAGCGGGATTGACCGTATTGATGAACAACTCTCATCACTACAAACTTTCGGTAAAAAATCAGGGTGGCAAAAAGGTTTTAAGCATCAGCAACCGGCTGGGCGGATTTTATTTCAGCAGCGGAAAAACCGTGGCATTAAAATCCGGCAGTGTGAAACTGAAAGTAGTTGGATCGCGCGATTATTATACCTTTTTCTACGCTCAGGGAAACGACGAATTTAAAGAGTTGGGTAAATGCGATACCTATTTCCTTTCTTCGGAAGTGGCCGGTGGATTTACCGGCGTTTACATTGGGTTTTTCGCTACCGGAAATGGCAGCAAAACCAAAGCAACCGCAAATTTTGACTGGTTTGGTTATCAAGCGCTGTAAACAGCTTCAGAAAATTTGTAAAACAAAAATACCCGGATAGCGGTATCCGCCCCAGCAAGTACAAATTATAGGATTAGATTTTTGTCGATAAATTGCGGTAGCAGATCTTTGACTTTAGAAGTTTTGGTATCATTGATATTTTGGATCACATACGTTAGCCATTTCTGAGTATCAATATTGTTTTTGGTGCAGGTTGCAAAAAAGCTGTAGAACATGGCAATATCTTTGGCCGAATCGTGCGAACCGGCAAACAGGTAATTCTTTCGCCCCAGTGCCAGCGGGCGGATTGAGTTCTCCACCAGGTTGCTGTCGATTTCGAGCATTCCGTTGGTTAAATAGTTTTGCAGGCTAACCCACCGGTTGGCACAATATTCAAAGGC
>CAMDGL010000253.1 GCA_945897845.1 Chitinophaga pinensis
AATTTTGGTTTAACTGTCAGCTTCACTTATATTCTAATAATTGTTAAACATTTGCTGAATAAGGGATGCTATCCATAAAAAGAAGTATTTTCGTATCAAAATCTAAAACCAATCAGCGTGCATCAAAATCTGGTACTGATCCCAACCTACAACGAAAAAGAGAATGTCGAGCGAATGATCCGAAAAGTATTTTCGCTGAAAACGCCTTTTCACGTATTGATTATCGACGATAATTCGCCTGATGGAACCGCTGAAATTGTTGATCGGCTTATTCCTGAATTTCCGGACAGGCTTCATATACTAAAACGTGCAGGGAAAGAGGGACTCGGAAAAGCATATCTGGCCGGATTTCACTGGGCATTGGAACGTCAGTACAAATATATTTTTGAGATGGACTGCGACTTTTCGCACAATCCGAAAGATCTGGAAAAATTGTATGCTGCCTGTACCTCACAAAACGCCAGCCTTGCAATCGGATCGCGCTATATTTCAGGAATTAACGTGATAAACTGGCCGCTCGGACGGGTACTAATGTCGTACATGGCATCTGTTTATGTAAGAACGATTACCGGAATGAAAATAATGGACACCACTGCCGGGTTTAAATGTTACCACCGGAAAGTGCTGGAAACCATTGATTTTGATAACATTCGGCTGAAAGGTTATGGGTTTCAGATTGAAATGAAGTTTAAAACATGGAAACACGGATTTAAAATAGTTGAAGTGCCCATCATTTTCAAAGACCGAACGCGGGGAGCATCGAAAATGAGCGGTGGCATTTTTAACGAAGCGCTTTGGGGCGTTCTGAAAATGAAGATCAGAAGTTGGTTTATTCGTTACGAAAAAGCAATTTAAATACACAAAATATGAAGACACTCATTAAAAATGCCCGGATCATCAATGAAGGACAGATTTTTAGCGGAGCTGTACTGATTGATGGTGAGTTGATTGCCAAAGTATTTGCCGGCGAAAACATTCCGGTTGAATTTGCACAGGGAGCAACAGTGATTGATGCCAATGGCAAATTTCTGATTCCGGGAGCCATCGACGATCAGGTTCATTTTCGCGAACCGGGTCTGACCCACAAAGGCGAAATTGCCACCGAATCGAGGGCTGCCGTTGCCGGTGGAGTGACTTCGTACATGGAAATGCCCAATACCAATCCGCAGGCGGTAACCCAGGAAATACTCGAACTGAAATACCAGCGTGCTGCCGAAGTTTCGGCTGCCAACTATTCGTTTTACATGGGCGCCACCAACGACAATCTGGACGAAGTGCTAAAAACAAATGGTTCAGATGTTTGCGGAATAAAAATATTCATGGGTTCGTCAACCGGAAATATGCTGGTTGACAACGAAGAGGTGCTTTCAGAAATTTTTAAAAATACCAAATTGCTGGTCGCAACACATTGCGAAGACGAGCCTACAATTATCCTGAATACAACCATCTACCGCGAAAAATACGGTGAGTTTGTGCCAATTTCTGCGCATCCGAAAATACGAAGCGCCGAAGCATGTTTCAAATCTTCGTCGAAAGCTGTTGCGCTGGCTGCCAAATATGGAACAAGGCTGCATGTTTTGCACATTTCAACTGCCGATGAAATGAAGCTTTTTGCTTCGGGACCAGTTGCTGAAAAGCTCATTACTGCTGAAGTTTGCGTGCACCATCTGTGGTTCGACGAGAGCGATTATATTGCACATGGGAACTTTATCAAATGGAATCCTGCCATTAAATCGGCTACCGATAAAGCTGCACTTTGGGAAGCTTTACTTGCCGATAAAATTGATGTGGTGGCTACCGATCATGCCCCGCACACACTTCAGGAAAAAGAACATTCGTATTTTAAAGCGCCATCTGGCGGTCCGCTGGTACAGCATTCGCTGGTGGCCATGCTCGAAATGAGCAGGAAAGGAATGATTTCGTTCGAAAAAGTGATTGAAAAAATGTGCCACGCCCCGGCAGACCTGTTCCGCATCGACCGACGCGGCTACATCCGCGAAGGATATTATGCCGATTTGGTATTGGTTGATCCGGCTCAATCCTGGGTGGTTTCTCCTGAAAACATTCTTTACAAATGCGGCTGGTCGCCTTTCGACGGAACAGAATTCTCGCACCAGGTAACCCATACTTTTGTGAATGGCGACTTGGTTTATGCTGATGGAAATGTTACTGCAGGAATACAGGGCAAAAGGCTGAAGTTTAACCGGTAGAAAATTTATCTTAAAATAGAACGTAAAAGGATTTCATCTCTGGGAGGTGGAATCCTTTTTGTTTTTAATGCAACAAGCCTTGAATAATTAATTCCAAAAAAAAAAGCAAAAGGGAACCCTCATTTGTAATTTATTTTTGCATGTCATATAACACATTTTGTTTTACAACTGCAATGTACACAAAATAAGATACATACAATGACCACAAAATGGGGGAGGGCAAAGTATATTCTTTTATCCGCCATTTACCCATTAAATTAGTTCACCTTTAGAAAAAACCCAATCAGCTATGCCCATAAACAAATTTGTTTAAAAGGCCGCACCGGGTACCATTTCCCTGCCGAAGTTCCAAAATCTGCCGGGTACGACCCGCCGGTGCAGCCAAATAGTTGAATCTTTACATATTCCATCGGGTAGGCCTTTTGTTGCAAACACGTTACATAAAAGGTTATTCTTCTGAATGTGATTTTTTATCCTTCACAAATAATTTAGAAATTAGTATAACATGCCCATAATCATGAAAAAAGCAAACGTAATGTTCTTATTTATGCTGTTTTTACTCCACTGCCAGGGTCAAACCCTACTACAGAATGGCAAATTGTGGAGCAATACAAGTATAGGAACCATGCATGGGAGTAATTACAGCAGTTATTTCATCAAATTCATGGGCGACACGACCATAAATGTAATGGGATATAAAAAGATTATGAAATCGGATGATGCCCTGCATTCTCAATGGACTTTGGATGGATGTATCCGCGAAGAACCAACAACGCGAAAAGTCTTTATTTTCAATGAATATACGGAGAAGGATATGCTGCTCTATGACTTTAGCCTTGAAAAGGGCGATAGCATTTTGACAGGTGACGGGCAATCATACATTAAGGTCACCAAAGTAATCAATGCAACATTTGGAAGCTCAACAGTACCACGAAAACAAATCTATTTTTTTGATCCTGATGGTGGACCCCAATGGATTGAAGGCATTGGCAGTATCTGGGGCGTATTGAAAGGCTTAGGCAGTTTTTATACAACCGGGGCAACATTAAACTTGGTGTGCTATTCTGAAAACGATCAATTGATATACCATAACCTCAGCTTTTCTACTTGTTTTCCACAGGGTCAAAATGTCTCTATTCTGGATCCTTCGCTCAAATGGAACATTGGAACACATTGCGTAAACGAAAGTCCTTTGAATCCTTACGACAAGTGGTCAACCTCTTTTCTTCATACTGAAGGCGATACATTGATGAATGAAAAGCAGTACAAAAGGCTCGTAAGTTGTGCCGATTCGCTATGTACCAAAGAAAGTTTGAAATCGTATATCCGGGAAGAAGCAGGTAAGGTATTTCTGGCCAATAAAACCGAGGAGATTTTGCAATTCGATTTCAATTTACAAAAAGGCGATACAATGATCATGCTGTTGTTAAAAAGGGGAGATGTAATTACCCAATATTATATCCGAATCGACTCAGTAAAATCTTTGCTATGGCCTGATCAAAAAGAGCGGATTGCCCAATATGTCACCGTGTTTGATTATTACGGCAGTAAATTGGGTGGTCAATCAATAACTGATGTTTTTGTTAAAGGAATTGGATCGCTAAAGTTTGGTTTGGAATATCCAAGGTTATTCGTTACTGGTGATGCATGGTGTAATCCAGCGTTGCTTTGTTTTTATTCGGGTGAAAGCTTAATTTATTCTGACCCGAAAATCAACAACTGCTATTTGAGCAGCGGAGTTCAACAATTTCAACAACAACCAAATCTGGTTCAGGTTTTTACCAACAACCACGAAATGCTGCAAATACAGCTTACTGAAGCCAAAGCAGGTAAACTATTTGTTTTTGACATCAAAGGGAAACTGATTTTAGGGCAAGTTGTCAATCAATCTGTTACCCAATTCTGTCTGCCTTCAACCGGCATTTACCTCTATCGCTTTGAATCAGACAAAGGTGAAATCCAAACCGGGAAAATTTTGGTATATTAGGTTATTCCTAATAGCAAAGGGATTTTCTCTTTCAAAAAGAGAGGGAATCCCAGTTCAAACAAATTCTTTTAAATATGAAAACCCGCTACATATTTTTATTGCTTTTGACCATCGTTACTGTAAAAACCGTGGCACACGATTATCAAACAGTCTATCCCGACCAGACAGTGCTTTTCAAAAATTCTTTAGGATACCAGATTAAAGGACTAAGGGTTGATTCGGTGAAAGTAGTAGCCGCTGGCACCATTTTATACCCGTTTGCTACCATCCAGGAAGTATCGAAGTATTGCTTTTCTCCATACAAGGCTTCGTGGATGGGTGAAAAAGTGGTCATAAAACCCGACGGCACTAACCTGTTTTTCAATAGAGATGGCGATACAATAACCTTAAAAACCCAGGCTCTGTTAAACGAAACCTGGATAGCATTTCAACGTGCCGATGCTTTTAGGGTAGAAGCCAGCGTGCAGGCTGTTGAGCTGGGAATTTTGCTGGGCTTAAGCGACCCGGTAAAAACAATTGCCTTCCGGCTGCTTGACCAACAGGGAAACATGGTTGACCATGCGTTGAACAAACTAAAGGTAAAAATCAGCAAAATGCATGGCTTTGTCGAAACACTTAACTTTTACCTGTTTCCCGATATTGTGGCCAGCTATCCCGATAATATACTGATGAGTTATACGCTTGCCGGGCTTACCAATCCCAAAGTTGGTTTACAAAATCTGACATGGTTCGATGTGAATGGTTTTAACCCGGGCGACGAATTGCATGTACAGGAGCACAACATTGGCGATCCCAATTTTTTCCTCCCCGTTCGCGAATACGACAACCGGTGCATTTATAAATACCTTGAGCGTACCAACTATGCCGACTCCATTGTTTACAGGTACGCCCGCAAACAAAGCATTAAAACCGTTTACAGAGATAGTTCGACTTTGGTAACTTTCAACGACACGGTGCGTTCGGTGGTATTGGCCAACCCTGGATTCGACAAATTGCCCGGTGAGCCGATCTTCCAAGGCAATTCTGCTCAACAGATGTACATGCGCAACGATGAATTTCGGATGAAGATTCGCCCCTCCGCAATGAATGAACTCTATTCATATTCAGGCAACGGAGATTGTTGGAGTGAAATTGCTGGTGACGGCTGCCTGCCCGAGAAACGTTATATCGCTGGCCTCGGCGGACCGTATTACCAATGCCGTGGTTATATCGGCGAAACGGAAGAGCGGAAACTGGTTTATTACAAGAAAGGTGAAACCGAATGGGGCGAAAAGCTGGTGATTACCGGTGTCCGAAACCTTAAAACCAACGCAGGATTGCAGGTATTCCCCAATCCGGCCCGCAATGTGGTTACTTTTCAATTGAACGATGATGCCGCAACACATGAAGTTAGGATTTACAACCAAAATGGCAGTTTGGTTAAAACCGAACAATTCAAAGGTTCTAACTACAAAATTAAATTAGCCGGTTATAAAAGCGGTATCTATTTTTACAGGCTTACTTCTTCAACATCAAAGGAATATACGGGAAAATTGGTTGTTGATTAAAATGCACATCCTTTTGCTCGCCCAAGCTATCCTTTGCCGTCCCGATCCATCGGGACGGATAAATTGATGATAGCGGCCAATGG